>NZ_JBEOOL010000049.1:0-18420 GCF_040309225.1 Pseudoalteromonas sp. GW168-MNA-CIBAN-0100
CGCGGGATGGAGCAGTCTGGTAGCTCGTCGGGCTCATAACCCGAAGGTCGTCGGTTCAAATCCGGCTCCCGCAACCACTGAAATAAATAAGAATGAAACGACACGCTTAAAGCGTGTTTTTTTATGCCTGAAATTTGATGAGTGTGGTGATTTAGCTTATAGGTTAAAGATAATCTTCACTGCATGAGGCATTCACTTCTCATAAGCGCAAGCTCCCGCCCCCTGAGATACACTTCAAAAATGTTATAAACTTCTTAAAATAAATCGTTATTACTTAAAACCTTGTTTGGTTTGTGTTAAAACGGCACAAATGTTTTTGGGTTGTTACAAATATGACTGAACTTTACCACTGGTTTGATTTAATAGGCATTGCGGTGTTTGCTGTATCGGGCACTTTGCTAGCGTACGAGAAAAAAATGGATGGCTTTGGGGTCGTAGTTTTAGCGACAGTAACTGCTATTGGTGGTGGTACAGTGCGAGATCTAATTTTAGATGTTCCTGTGTTTTGGTTACACGATCAAAGTTACTTTTTTGCCATACTCGCTTCAGTATTTGTTACAACACGCCTTATAAATAAACAAAAGCCGATACCTCATTATATTTTACAAACAGCGGATGCGTTTGGTTTAGCTTTTTTTGCAGTAATGGGGGCACAAAAAGCGCAGCTTGTTGGTATGCCCGATATGACTGCGGTAATTATGGCTGTAATTACAGGCTGCTTTGGTGGATTAATTCGAGATGTGCTTGCACGCGAGATCCCTATGCTATTAAAAGGTGAGCTTTACGCTATTACCTGTATAGCGGGTGGCACTGTTTATACGCTTGGCATTAGTTTTTCGTTAGTAACCGAAATGGCGATGGTATTAGGTATGTTAATGACCTTATTACTTCGTTTGGCTGCTATAAAATGGCAAATCACATTACACGTTTTTAAATATCCTGACTAAACTGGTGTAATCACACCATTTACTAGGATAAGGAATGTCGTTAGCTCGTATATTTTCTCGTGCTCAAGTGGGTATAAATGCCCCTGAAGTTATTGTAGAAGTTCACCTAGGAAATGGTTTACCTGCTTTTCATATTGTAGGCCTGCCCGAAGCGTCTGTTAAAGAGTCGAAAGACAGGGTACGTAGCGCACTCGAAAACTCACAATTTGGTTTTCCCGATCAACGAATAACTGTAAATTTAGCCCCTGCCGATTTGCCAAAAGATGGTGGACGGTTTGATCTTGCTATTGCGGTGGGTATTTTAGTCGCCTCTGGACAAATAGTGTGTCCTGATATTCATAAGTATGAGTTTTATGGGGAGCTTGCTCTTAATGGTGAGGTGCGTGGTGTAAACGCTATTTTACCTTCGGTACTTGCTGCAAAAGAGCAAGATCGCTGCTGCTTTTTACCTCTTGCAAACGACAGCCTAGCAAGCCTAGTTAATGGCGTTAAACGCAAAGCCGTAAGCTCTATTCAAGAAGTGTGGGGGGACTTACTTAATCAACAACCCTTACCATTAAATATAGAGTATCCCGACTGCACACAAGCCCCTGATTTTTTACTCGATTTAAGCGACGTGAAAGGTCAGCCCGGTGCAAAGCGAGTACTCGAAATTGCTGCAGCTGGCGGGCATAATTTACTATTTTTAGGTCCTCCAGGTACTGGTAAATCGATGCTGGCCCAGCGAATGGCAACTATAATGCCTACTATGTCGGACGATGAAGCTATTTCGACAGCTGCGCTTTACTCTATTATTGGACAATCTATAGATTTAACTAATTGGCGACAGCGGCCATTTCGTAATCCACATCATACGTGCTCAGCTGTTGCTTTGGTGGGGGGCTCTTCAAATCCCAAGCCTGGTGAAATTTCTCTGGCACACAATGGCGTACTTTTTTTGGATGAATTGCCTGAGTTCGAACGCAAGGTACTTTTAACGAGTACAAATTAAAATGTTAAATATGTATGGGTATTCGGGAGGTTATGCTATAGTAAAGTATGAGATGAGTTACATTTTATGTGTGTAGATGAAAAAGGTTATTCTTAAAAACTTTAAGCATGGATCTCGCACAATTGAAAAGCTCGATGTGTTTGTTGCCGATGATGATTGCCTTATCCTTATCCCTAGTTTTTATTCCTTACAACTGTACTATCACTTAAAGCATTACATACAGATAGATAAAAAATTAAAAAACGGAATAAATCAAACACAACTTATAGAATTAGATATTAGCAAAGTCACAGCTTCACAATACATATCACATTTAGATCGCTTTTTACGCTACTTACATCAGAGCGGCCAAGTAAGTCCAGATAAAAATTGGTTAATGCTAAATCACAATCTTCCCCCAGAAATCATTAATCATTATATTAATGATGTTTTTATATTGGAACAAAAGCACAGTATGACATCCGCAACACAGTGTGTATCAGCACTTTCCTCATATTACAATTACCTTACTAAGATAGGCTTAACATCATACAAGTCTCTTAGCATTGCACCTGGCAATAAAACGATTGCCAAAAAAAATACAATGCGTCGCGAAGCAGTTAAATACTTGCCACAAAGCACTCGCAACGCACTATATCGCCAGTGCACCACTATGCGTAACAAGTTGATATTGAAATGCGGATCAGAAGTCGGTACTAGAGCTAAAGAGATTGCAGGATTTTATTTAAACGATTTTGAGTATGGGCAAAAAACGCGTAAAGGCTTGCTCACTTTATTTGATGAAATGAAGGCGAATCCTAACCAAACGGTTTTTACATACTTTTTACCAGGTGTAAATAGTAAAGCTAAACCGGGCAAAGGAGGCATGTCCCGCAACCTGTATATTGAGGCAGGTCTATTAGAAGAAATGCAAGAATACTATCAACAAGAACGTCCAGTTAATTCAGAATCCAATGCGTTTTTCCTAAAAGTTGATAACAGCACCTATGGTGAATCGATCACTGAAGAACAGGCATCTAGCATATTCAAAAACGCAAAAGATAAGTTATTGCAGGTCCAAGATAGAGATAACGCACATACTTATAAAATACATAAAGACCATGTATTTCACGTTATGCGGCACAGTTTTGGTACTGATAAATTTTATGAGTACGCAAAAAATATCGGAAATGAAATCGACGCGATAACTGCAAACAGTGCAGTGATGATTCAAATAGCTGAACTACTAGGCCACTCATTAGCAGGTAAAGATAAAGGTTTAACAGTAACGCGAAGATATATACGTAGTGCAAGGGAAAAAATGTCAATGGAAGGGCTAATCTAATGGATGATACTGATATATTGAGCGGCCAAGAAGATGTGGATATGCTAACGGAAGAACAGCTATTACAAGAGGACTTCCTGCGCGCACAAAAAACCACACCAATGCCTATTATTTATACACGTATTGTGCTGCCAAAAAGTTTTGGTATACGCCAGTCCTATAATATCTTTGAGTGCACCAACGAACATGCCGATGCCAAATTGTTGTTTCGTTGCCTTGCTGTTGTATTACATGATGTGCAAACTCATTCGAATAATTACAGCTCTACAAAATTGAGATTTATATCTCTGGGGATATTAAGCTTTGTCCCCTGGCTGAACGAGCACAGAATTGACAATAGCAACCGAGCGAAAGTTGTTAAGGATTTCGAAACCTTTCGAGTCAATGAGTGTCGCGTAAAACCGCAATCTTCAAATGCTTTAGCTATATTAAATACCCTTAAGGTTTGCTTGGGCTTGAAGAGTTTCCAAAGTACGCTGTCACAATCAGAAATAGCGTATATACGGACAATAGTTAATAAAACTAAGTTGTCGAAAGAGGCCGAGCCTCAACAAATTACCCTTACGAACTACTTTGGTCAAATGCAGTGGTTACGTGAATATATGGATAATGACTTGTTCAATCGTGTTGCAAGTCCTAAGGCATTGATGAATTCATTTTCTATTACAGTTGCGGCTCTGATGCTGGAAGCTCAGCAATTACTTAATGAGCTAGAATTGTATTGTCTTGAAAATAAAATAACCACAGGCATGCTGAGCATAGAACGCACGATAAAAGATGATTCAAGCCACCAACGTGCACTACTGAGGCATTTAATTAATATTTTTTGCGAGAATTTCAGCAGTGAAACGCCAGATTGCATAAAAGTATTGCTGTTTGATTTATCTAACTCTAGTGCTTATGAAGATAATTTAAAGCGTTTAAAGAATGGGATGCGGGTAGTAAAGCAGCCTATTAAGAGTGATATTGTTACAGTCACTAATACAGCCAAAGCTTTGTTTAATTACGACATCATAATGGCTATAGTGGAGCGTGCTGAGCAAAAAACACGTAAGGTAACCCCAATTACTCCAATACCAGTGACCGAACTTGAGCAAATATGTTTTATGTGGTTGATGGCATGGCAAGCGGTACAGCCTAGCGATATACCCAAGCTTTTACGAAGCGACTTTCGTTTTATGGAGCGCAACGATGGCTCTGTCACTCATATTAGCTGTGAATACTACAAAAGCCGAGCTCATAACTACAAAGAGATACCTTTGCTAGCGACTAGCGACATTGAGGGGAAAGCGATATTAAACTACATAAGCCGAAAAACATTGAATAGTGACGCAGATGGTACGCTTTTAAGTATACCCAATTTATATAAGCAAAAAGTATGCGGGCCTTTTACTTTTATTAGCAACATATTCAAATTGGCAGCCTTCTCTATAATTCATACCAAAATATTGCACCAGCTTGGTAAACGCGACACAACCTCGGTGTTTCTCGACTGTATAAATGCCATGACGTCTCATGGCATTACAAAGAGTTTATGGAATAAGAGTAACTTGAAAGATAATCCCTGTGGATCATTTCTTGCTCAAGCCGGTACTCCTCTTTCTTTGAGTTGGTTTGGTCTCGCTGCTGTTAAAAATTCGTCTATACACTCACGTTCAGATAAATACCGCGTCGGTCACCTAGTAAATTATAATTCACATGAAAATGAAATAGAGCGTGATAGATACATGACAGCAGAGAATCAAGAATGGTTAAATAACTGCGGTAGAGTAACCCGCTCGGTGATGAATGATTTAGCGATTAATGTATTAAGCCCGTCCAGTGATTTAGTATTTAACGGAGATTTTACCCAGGCGCTGGAAGTCATTAATGATAAGAAGAATGATGTGCTATCGCGGTTAAAGCTAGTTACAGAAACTACAGGTAAGGTGAATGAGTTAGGCATGGTTAAAGGACATGAATCAGATGGGGGTGCTTATCCTGATACCCTTTATTTACTAGATACACCAGAAACCTATGTACAAATGCAACATTACGTTACAGAAGCAAAAAGATCATACAAACAACTGCTTATGAGTAACCCCGTTTTTCTTGAATATACTGTGCTACCCACTTGTGAGTGGATAGAAGTAATACTCAATGCATCTAATCTAAAAATACCAAACGAAAAAGGTTTCAGTCAAAAAACTGTAAAAGCAGGGGATGTTATGTACAAAACATATCAGGCTCATCTACTTCCGTTGTTTACTGCCCAATTAACTTAAAAGGAAAAGGATATGCTATTAACCCAAGCAAAACCTCTTTTATCAAACTGTAACGGATTATTACAACATCTAAATGATGAACTGATGATGCTTACACCCATTGATGGCACTAAATTTGACTCAATGATTTGGAAGTTTAATTATAATACGGAAGTAAGAACACTAGATTTTTCACTATTTGACTCCCCTTATGTCAAATTTATTGAAACAATAGAGTTGGTATTTGATGAATATAAGTACCAAATCACAAGTGTCGAATTGGCGAAAATTATTTTTTTATCAACTGCCTCTTCAAGTAGCTCTGGTGCTTATGTTCTAGGCTTTAATCAGCTTACGCGTATTTTTGCCTTTTTCACTGAGAGAAAGATAATTTGTTTGGAATCCAACGAAAACTATCAGGCAATGTTTCAGTACTTGTTGACGATGGATGTAAGAAGCTCAGGGGTTAAGCAGCGTTTTTCAAGCTTTTCCTATGCAGCTGCTTTTAGTATTAGTATAGATAAAATACGAAATGCCTTAGATCTTTATGGTATTGAAGGGATACTATCTCCTATCCCAGAATTTCATCTCAAAAAAGCACTAAGTTCGGCGGTCGAAGTGGTGACTGGACTCACTCTTACCGACTATAAGGCTGGAGGCTCATTTAACTTCTTAGGCCTAGCAATAGGCCGCCACTATATAGATTGTTGTAGCGAGTATTTTGAGCAAAATTATCCGCTAGCCAAAACATTGCATTTATGTTTACAAGAGTTACCTGAACTTATTCAGAAAGTATTTGAACACCAAATGGGCAGCCGGCTAAAAGTTGAAAGGCATCTGATAACTCATATTGGAGCAGAGCTTACAGGTCGAAATATTTTAACAGCTCCGTTCTTAATAAGCAGCGGCAGACAAAAGGGTCAATTTGTAATTACCAAGGAGAGGTGTAAGTTAATTCAAAGGGTAACTCATGACTATTTCAAGAAAAAATATCAGCTAGTTCATGAGGAAACAATCTTGTTGAGTGAGCAGGGGTTGGCATTATTATCAAAAAAACTCGAGTTACCTAATCGCTTTGATAGTTTCGAGTTCTTGCGTACCATGTTGTTAACCGATTTAATAAACACTCCATTGCCACGAGGTCCCGAGGCGTTATTAAAACAATATTGTGCGACCTTGAAAGGCAAACGCCAGATTACTTTAATTCAGTTTTTGAAAGCCTGCACTGAGACTAAAAGGCAGTTGTTGGCGAAAATACCGAAAAATAAACAAAATTTAGAGCAGCTACTCCATCAGGCTAACATCCTCCAATCTAATGGTGGCCATGGAATCCGAGAACTTCTTGGTAATGTAGAAGCTTCTGGCTGCACCTTAATGCTTTCTCTCACAGGATGGCGAGCCAGCGAATATGATTTCCCACTGTCAGCCATTACCATTAAAAACAACGAAGATATCCTTGATAGCACTTACAACCCGTTTCGCTTTATGCTCAACTGGGTTGTGCCAAAGACTAATGGTAAGACTAAGTTAGATCGTGAAATTACCTTGTCTGCGTACTTGCTTGCCTTTCAGCTCAATTACTTTAATGGGGAAAGTAACGTTGCGCCATGTCTCTATTCCTTAGGAAAAATCACCCCAGATGTCCACCTATCATCGAATATGTTTCCTTATCGTGTGATACGCATGTGGGCTCATTTTGTACATTACTACACTCCATTTAAAGAATTGAAAAGGTTAGACTACTTAAAACAAATAGATGTACTAAGTGAAGGTGAGCGTTTGGAATTCACCAGATTAACTCAAACATATCCAGACAATGCTTATACGGCGGACTTTCGTCACACAATGCAAAAAGTGACTAATGAGTTACCAATCTTACAAGTATCAGGTCTGTTTGCCAGAAATAAAAACAGCAAGCCAGCTCATAATTTATTTGGTTTTGTCAAAGGAACGTTAAATATCGATGAAATTGATATATGGCAGAAGAAGATGGATCCATTTCTGAAACAAAAGCTAAATGAGTTAACCATCAATAGCCCATCCGATTTGCCGAAGGATTTAGTGAGAGCCTGTACGACAAGTGTCCTTAAAAACTGTGCTTACCCTACACCGCATGCTTTTAGGCATATCTGGGCAGAAGCAGTACTGAGAAGATACTCTGGCGATGTCGGTTGGTTTATTCGCTCGCATTTTAAACACCTCGATGAGCGCTTTTTTATGCGTTACCTGAGACTGAAAAACTTTAAAGATATTCATGATATTGCTAAACGAGCAGTGATAAGTAGCATTGTCAAAATGCACATGTTGACATTGCGTGACGAACAGCGTGCATACGCAGGAAAATTTGATGTGCTAATGCGGCGTCTTGGTAAAGCAACTAAAGTACTATCCTTAGAGCAGCTAGCCGAAGTCGCAGACCAATTTACAGCTACCGAAGTCATCGATATAACCGCTAATGCTTGGAATAACTGTATTGTCAGAGGTACCACGGAGAAGCAAGCCAAGTGTGCCATAGATAGCGAACCTCAAGCGCAGAATGCTGATCCTTCATTGTGCCTCGGTTGCATCAATAGTAATGTCGATGATGGTCATGTGATTGGGATCATGTTGCATGTCGAAAACCATGTGAATATACTTAAAGATCCGAAGCTTCCAGAGTTTTTTAAAATGAAATCGAAATCAACTGTGAGCGAAGCTAAAAAGCAGTTTTTGCAATTAAAGCGTAATAGCGCCAGCAATAAATACGACAATCATATTCAGTATCTTGATGATGCTTTAGTTATTGGAGGTTAGCAATGGAGTTTAACGACTTGCTCGCTCAATCTGTCGGACAAGATAAAGATAAGACTAGAGAGTTACCTAGTTGGGTTTCAGAAGATAACGCATCGCTTGCGGCTTATGACACAATTAACAGCATAAAAAAAGAAAAGTATGCGTATATAAATAAGCACAAAACAGTTTCTAAATTTCGCACGAACAAGACCTTTCAAGTGCAGAAATCAGAGGTAGCCAAGGCGATAGGAGCTACAACTCAAGCATTATTTTATACTAGTAGTTACTCCGAAGAGCTGCTAACTTTTCTTGAAGGTAATGAAGAGGCTGATGGAACTAGAAGTGGTGGTATCAACAGTGAGCTGATGAAACGTAAAGATGAGCGCATAGCAAAGCCTAGGACAGGTATAGCGTCTTTATCTAGGCCTAAAGTCAATGCTAATGCAACAGCAGCAAATAAGCGTATTAAAGATTTAGAAGCACAAAATGCGGCAGACCAATTAGCATTAGCAATTACTAAGTTACCGCTGAATGTGCGCGTAAAGCTTAAGCTTATATAAGCAAACTATGGAAAGCCCAGTACTTTAATTAATCTAAGCTAAGTTTATACATCAATCTTGGAGGCATTATGTCTTCAAATTCACAATTTAACGCATTAGCTAGCTTGTATAATGTCTCTAGCTTAATATTCACATTACCTCTTTCCATTTTTCCATAGTTACCGCGCTCTATACCGACATAGGCGGCAAAACCTTCTTGCGAATAGCCAGCTTCTTTACGTTTTTCACGTAGCTTTTCACCAAAATATTTAATTAAATCACTCACCTGATTTTCCTCAAGGTAAAATGATTAGATTTTCATGTTGAGCGCTTAACTACCACGCCCTATAATACCCATTATTATAAGAAGCTTATTAGGATTTACTTTGAAATTTGACCCTCTTGTAGCTCAAATTATTGTTGCACCAAATTTTGATAACTTTACAACAAGTGATGTACGCTCGGCGTACTTAACATTAAAAAATGATTTTTCTTTAGTACCTACAGCAGTTAGACGAAGTATATATGCCGAACTACTCAAGCTTGTTAAAAAAGGTTGGTTAAAAAAGGTGGTATCAAATAAAAAAGGATTTACGCGATTCAATAAAACAGAGAACTTTAACGTTGAGGTAATTACTCACTTAGCTAGTGCAATGTCTATTACTATTGCAGAAAAAGCTGATAATAAACACGTACTGTTACTTGGTAAGTTAAATCATTACAAAGCCGAGTTATTATTAAATCTGGGGGAGTCTGAGGCATATAAAGAGCTTTATTTGGAGTCACCCGAACTGGTAGATGAACTTCAGCCACAATACAACAAAGCGAGAGACAACAATACAAGAATACTTGGCAAGATTAGAGCGATCGAAGGCTTACTGAAGCAAAACGAAGCATTAGATAAAATATGAAACTAAGACTATGGCAAGCCGAATGTATTAATTTAGCGCTTACACAATACCAGAACGGCAATAGCCACTTTTTAGCCTTGGCAACTCCTGGGGCGGGTAAAACTTTGATGGCTTCGGAATTAGCTAACCAGTTATTAAAAAATAATATGGTCGATTTAATTATTTGTTTTTCCCCGTCTTCGATTGTATCTCAAGACTTTAAGGAAAGCTTACAGCTAAAAACGAATGAACGATTTGATGGGCTTATTGGCGCTAAAGGTAGAGCTTTAACGTATCAAAGCTTACAGTATTTAGATGTGCACTTTTGGCAGCTATTTGAACAATATCGAGTTTTTGTAATATTTGATGAAATTCATCATTGTGCAGGCTCTAATATTGATAATGCTAATGCGTGGGGTGAGCAGATAATACTTAACATTCAAAATAAAGCACAATGCACATTAGCTTTAACAGGCACTCCTTGGCGCTCTGACGCTGCTCCTATTGTTCTTTCATCATATCAGCAGCCTAACAACAAAATAGCGTGTGACTATGTTTACGGGCTTTCTGAGGCTATTGGAGATAATGTTTGTCGGGTTCCACAAATAATAGCTGTTGATAATAGCCGCATTACAGTTGTAGATGACGCTGAAACCAAAACATTTAACTGCTTTAAAGCGTTATTAAACGACTCTGGCGTTTCTTATCAAGAAATTATTGAAAATGAAGCGGTAATAAAATACATGATTTCTTCCGCTCAAAAAAAGCTGACTTCAATTAGATTGAAAAACTCCGATGCAGCGGGATTGATTGTTGCGGCATCTGTTGAGCATGCCCATCAAATCTCTATATTAATGCGGACTTACTTTGACGAGGATAGCGTTGTAGTGACCTACCGAGAAAGTGAACCTACAAGTATTATTCAGCAGTTTAGACATGCGCACAGTAAATGGATTATTTCTGTTGGTATGATTAGCGAAGGTACAAACATCCCTCGTTTGCAGGTTTGCTGTCATCTTACAAACATAAAAACAGAAATGCATTTTAGGCAGATATTGGGTCGTATACTAAGGGTTACTAACTCTAAAAACCAAGAAGCCATTATGTATATGCCTGCCGAGCCTAAACTTTTAGAATACGCGTATAGAGTTAATCAAGATGTTCCATTAGAAGCTGATGTAGTTAAGTTTGAAAAAATTGAAGCTACTGCAGAAGACATTTCAGATAAAAACTCAAGAGATATTACTTTTAATAAACAAAGTAAAAAACCTTCCAAAGCTCAGTTTGATTTTGATAACTTTGCTGACTTTTTTGATCAGCCAGTTATGAGCAATAGGCCTGAAGCGACAGAGGAGCATTTTTTAACCGGTGCCTATGAGCGAATTATTAATATATCAGGCCGCTTTCAGCAAGAGGCTATTGCTTTGGGGTTAAGTGAATTGCGGTAAATACGCTAGAATTTACCTTAAGTAGACCTCTACAGGTAACATCGATTTCAGTTACGCGAGGAAATATAACTTAATTTAAGGTGTTGCTATGTATAGCTTCTCAGAAATTCATAAAAAAATAGACTTTATAGAGATTTTAACCAATAGAAAGATCAGTCAAAAATCAAGTCATCTAGAGCAAATTAACTTTATACATCAAGGTGTAGATATCAAAAATGCTGAGCGTTTAAGAATAGAGTTAGGCTGGGGTATACGAGCATTTTCTTCAGCTATTAGAACTAGCAATAGCTCATATTTACGCTATAAAAAAGAATTAAAGCCTTTAAATACCACTTTAAGTGAAAGTACATTTGAAATTGCAAAAGTCTACTCTTTTTGTCTTGATTACTTTGAAAATATAGAACGTTTTAATATTTGGTTAAATACCCCTTCACTCCAATTCGACTCTAAAAAACCTTTAACATTTATAGATACTATAGCTGGCCGTGAATTAATTAAAAATACCGTAAACAGGCTCGAATATGGATATAACGCCTAAAAGTAAAGTGCCTTAGGGCGTGATGCGCATAGTCATCAGACTGCAATATCTGAAGCCAATATCTGTCCCTTTGGTTAATTTAACAAGAAGCCATCACTTTTAGAGGTTAGTAAATTGATTTGATGTCGGAAGACAATAATGTTTGAAACTTTTTTGCCTTCCCAGTCCGTTCCTTTCGTGTCAATAGAAGGTATGTATGACAATAAAGATCAAAACTTAGATTCAATCAACGTGCCTATCCAAAGAAAAATTGTGACAACAAAGATTGAAACTCACTTTTGGACAAAAACGCTTTAGAGCCGAATGACAGCTCTGTGCGTGTTGTTAGAGGCACGGATCTTCGGAGCTTCAGGAACATTGGCAAGCTCTATTTCAAACTCCCAATAGGCGCCTTCAAGGTGGTAAACCTCAGTGGCGTTATTGGCTTTGTTTAAATGGGATTGGCTATTGGGCACTAACGTAAAGTTAGAGAGCTTAGGTCATTTGGATAAGGGGAGTAATTGCATCGTTACCAAGTTTCATAATAAAACACTGGTAACGAGTATAAAATTTAGTGGGCGAGCTTTCGGCTGGAAAGGGGTTTACATAGTTAAAGTAGCTTACGCTCTTTTAGCTCTGAAAGTACTTGTTCAGATAATGAATCAAGCCAATAAACTTCTTTCATTTGCCTACATGTTAAACCAGCTATCTCGAGAAATACAAGCTCAGAATATTTTCTCTCTTCTTCCTTAGCTGTTTTATATAAGTGGAAAGCTATCTCAGTGAACATTAACCAAGAAAAGATGGTTAGTTTAGAAAATAAAGTAATTTCAAGAATACTCTTATATTCAATACTTTTTATTTTCATCATAAACATCGCGATGGATTTAATTTTATCAATAAAATAAAAAGTTTCTTCAGAATACAACATATCAATATGCTGTAGATTCTTTTTATTTTTTTCAATAGGTTTGACTTTGGTAAACACAAAGTAACTGAAGAGGAACTCTTCAAAAGGTATTGTTTTCATATTTTCTAGGTAATAATCATCAATTACATTCCGTGTTCCTTGATCCAAATTAACAAACTCTATCCTATTATCAGTCTCGAGAATTTCAACATCATTTTGAAGGCGTAATTTTGCTTGATATGCAATTTCAAAAACAGCATCCTTTATAACTCTAAAATTCTGCGTGTCAGACTGTTCTGTAAGTGCCTTTTTGGTAGCTGCGAGTTCTCTACGATTATCCTTCCAAACAAAATACAATAAAAAAACAGACACAGTAGACAAAATTGGGGTTGCAACGCCTGTGAATATTGTCGCAGTATCAACCCAAGTTTTAAATTCTCTAGATGGCGAAAATTCAAAAAAATATCCGAATGTGCTGCCAACACCTAAAAGTACACTTAGCGCTATTATCATTATGATCTTGAGAAACTCACTCTCTTTTCTTTGTAAAGCTTCTTGTTTAGTCATTTAAAACTTTCTCGCTCAATTGTTAATCAATTAATTTTATTACATTCAAAGTTTTTTCAGAGTTTTCATAAGTCAGTTTAATAAGCTGTTCAGCAACAATTGATTCGAAATTGTAATAAAACTCTTCAACATATCTGTTTTTATTTATTTTATTTGCTTCTTCTATTTTTTTTATTAGTAAGTCAAACATCACAAATTCTCTAATTTTATTTTCCCCTTGGTATAAGATGTAACAAATAAGATAACGAGCAATTTCTTTAGGGTAGCCTACACGATGTTCTAAGTTACGATAAAGCTCCACTTCAGATTTAACTTTAGCATGCGAGGATGCCAATATTTGGTTCAAGGAAAAGTTATACTGGCTTAGATATTTTAAAACACACATATATGTATTTGTTAAAGGATCGAGTTGCTTATTTTGAACATAGTCATTTTTAAATTCATCAGAAATATTGCTATAAATTTTAACTAATATTGACTGGTCTAGAGTAGATAGCAATAGGTTGCTTAATGAGAAAATGTCATCAGTATTAATACTATATTTTTTTTCAGTAAACCTCTCATTCAACTGACTTGTTCTCCTGGCAAAAATTGATAAATCATCCCTCATTGATTGACTCTTGATTTGATTTTCTAAAGTATTATTGTTTTTTTGAAACTCTTTTTTGCTAGATATCCACGTGAGCCAAATCAATATAACGCTCGCAAGTAGTAAAATTGGAGTTAATAGCCCATTAATAATTGAAGCAGTAGTAGACCAGTTCGCTGCATGATGCTCAGTAAGGTTTTTTGGGATTTCCCACGTAAAATAAGGAAAGTGTATACTGTAAGTAATTATAACCCCTGCTATAGCCAATAAAGTTAAGCCCAATACACAGTAGCCAATAAATAAATCGCTGTCTTTTTTACTCATCAACATTCCCTCGCTTTAAAACTCCTTTTTACACCAATCTCAACCACTTAACAACTAAGCTGCACCACGTACTGCACGAATAATCGCCCCATTTTCTTGAATGTTAGCCACCACAACTTGGCGTGCTATGTCTTAGCCAACGGATTGCGATTTTTGCTCATTAGCACCGCCTTGCACAGTAATTTGGTTGGTTATATGTATACTTACACCACCAGAGCCGGCACCATCATTAGCCGCACCGCCTGCGTTATAACGCCTCGCTATTTGGCTGATTTCAGTATTTTGTTTAGGGCTTAATACACGCTCACCACGTTGTAATACATAGGTAGATTCATTCGGCACATAGTCTAAACCACCGTGTGCAATCCCCGCCGGTTGTTGGGCTTTGATTTGGCGTACTTGTTGTAAACCCATCATCACTGCTGCCGCAGCTGCAACACCACCCAAAACAGGCCCTACAATAGGAATAAGGGCCAAAGACGTATAGGCTACAGTTGCACCTTGGTATGTATTTATAACAGCTTGGGCAATGGCAAACGCTTTATAGGCCTTAAAGGCTGTTTTACTTTGTCCAGCCATTGCTTTAAAAGTAGTGGCCCCCAAGCCAACAATAGCGTTGGATTTTTCAGTTTCTGTTTTTTCTCAAAGTTGGAAAAGCCGAGAGTCAAATATGACTTCAGATATCAAAACTTTTGACTGACCGGTTATCGCTCAAAGCTGCTCATTCTGAATTAAAAACTAACTAATAAAAGCTGAGGGTTTCACGTTGATCACTAAATTGATTATTAATTCTAAGCTTTCATAAATCATGATTAAGATGATATGTTTAAAGGCCTCTACTCTCACAGCGACTTTTTACTACATCATTTTGATTCTTTTGTAGCTTTGAAATTTTTTCTGCTCTAGTACATTCCCAAGCATCTACAGGATACATTTTATCCCACGCATTCATTAGCTGGCGTTGTGATTTACTCATGCTGTATCGTTTATAGGTGTTCTCCATATACAGATAAGTACGCGCAATTTGCCCTCTAGCCATTTCAGGTGGCTCAGCTTTGCTGTTATCAATTTTCATCGCACAACGCCCAAAATCGCTTTTAGCCGCAGGAAGCATAGTAAAGTTATGATTGCTTCTCAGAGCATTCACAGCGCCCATGGCCGGATAAAGGTTAAACATATCAGCTTGCATAAAACGGTATTCTGTATTTACTTTTTCAGCACACCTTCGACCTTTAAATGACTTCCCCTTACTATTTACACACTGCTTATGGCCATCTCGCCATTCGCTAAAAGTACGACCAAAGTTTTCTGCTGGAACAACGTGCTCCCATTCAATTTTTTCTGCTCGTTTGATGTACTTTGTTGTAGAAAAGCCCTCCGGTGCGGTTACTCTTTTACTAGCGTCAAATGTCGCTCCACAATAAAGTGTAATGCGGTGATTGTTATAAACCTGCTTTTCTAGAAGTCGTTTAGCTTTGCTAAATGAGTCGATTTCTTGATTTGCTGAAGAGGTAGCTGAGAAAATAAGTGTTGCTAACAGTGAAATTGTGGATGCTTTCATTATGATTCTTGGTACCTATTTCGGTTTAAATATGTCACATATAATAAATGAGTTAATAAGCTAGATCTCATTTGTGGTGACTGATAATTTTAATTTGTAGAACTCAAATATTATGCTTTTAAAATTTAATGGGAAAGCTACTTCCCAGTCCATGTATTGTCATTTTGATACTGTCCAGAGCAAGCGCTGTTATATGCAAATTGGCCCGTAGACTTATCTCGACAGCGCTAGACTAAGTTGTAGTTACCATCATAAAACTGGTCCCATGCATAACCAGAAGAATAGTTATTTGACCCGCCAGCTCCTGCCGCAGCAACAGCTAAAACGACGACACCTACCGCAACGACAGCAGCAACAACGCCTTGAGCGATTTCTTTTCTGTCTTGTGCAGCTAATATCTCACATTTGTATTGAGTGAGTGCTCTATATTTAACTTCTCTGTTAAGCGCGAAGATATAGTTCGCTTCATCAGTATTTTCGGTGGTATAACTTTTAGCGAGGATATCTTTATCATCAAGGTAGTTTCGACACACTTGAGCATCTGTTAATTCAGAGTCACCGGCAATGATGGCGTGTCTAGAGGCTGAACAGCCAGTAATAACGCTAAGTATTAGAAAAGATGCAATAGTGTTTTTAACTAAAGTCATTAGTAAGTTATTCCATAATTAAAATAAGCTTTGAGTAAGCTCATAATTCCTTTGTGAAATTTTAACAAACCGATGGTAATTTTACTAATTGTTATTAAAGGGGTTTTTCATCTTTAAGCCTAAAACATGCTTATATCAGCTCTAATAAAACTATCGTCTCACAAAAAGAACCTTGGCATAATTTAAACCTTAAATTAAACTGTATATATAAACAGTGTTTGAGGTGTGTATGTTCGTTATTCCAATTTTTATAGAAGCAGGCATTACCGGCTTTGAATCTCCTGCCGCAGAATATGTAGAGCTCGGTATTTCAATCGATGAACTAATCATTAAACACCCGAATGCTACTTTTATTGGTATCGCTTCTGGGCAATCCATGCAAGAAGTAGGAATATTCGATGGTGACTTACTAGTCATTGATAGAGCTGAGGATGTAAGTACCGGCGATATTATTGTTGCTAGTTATAACGGTTCGTTTGTTTGTAAAATCATAGATAAATCGAAACGCTTACTTATCTCTGCCTCTAAAGATTATAAGTCTGTTTATATCTCTAATGATGACGACTTTAAGCTCGAAGGCGTCGTTACTGCTAGTATCCGCCTACACAGAAATAAAGCTGAGGTGAATCGATGTTTGCCCTCGTAGATGCAGTGGCATTTTATGCCAGTGCGGAGAAGGTATTTGACCCATCCATTCGCTTTAAACCTGTTGTTGTTCTAACAAATAACGATGGGTGTATTTGTGCCATATGCCCTATTGCTAGAAAGCTTAATATCCCGAAATTTGAACCTTACTTCAAAATTAGACCCTATTTAGAGCAGCATAATGTCGTTGTGCGCTCTTCAAATTATGAACTCTACGCTGATTTGAGTGAAAGAATGATGACGGTCATAAATCGTTTTTGTGATGACCATTATGTTTATAGTATTGATGAGTCATTTTTACGTTTTACTGGTTTTTCTAGAATTATTAATGACTGGGCTGACTACGGACACACAATACGACGAGCTGTATGGCGCGAAACTGGTTTGCCTGTTGGTGTCGGCTTTGGTATTACGCCTACGTTAGCTAAAGCAGCCAACCATGCGGCGAAAAAACTCTCTGGTTATAACGGGGTTGCTGTTATTAATGATGATATCTCACGGCAGGAAGTCCTTATGCGTATGGATGTTACCGATGTCTGGGGTATTGGCTCTCGACTCGGTAAAAAACTCAAGGTGATGGGAATTAAAAGTGCATGGGATTTAGCGAATCAAAACCCTAAAGAAATGCGACGTATGTTTAGCGTTGTTGTTGAGAGGACTGTGAGTGAGCTTAACGGCATCGCCTGTTTAAGTTGGGATGAAGTAAAACAGAATAAAAAAGAAATCTACTCAACGAGAAGTTTCGGCGAAAGAGTAAGTGACTTAAATACATTAAAATCAGCCCTCGTAACACACGCAGCGATTGTTGGCAGCAAACTAAGGAAACAGCAGTCATTAGCAAAACGACTCGTGATATTCGCTGCAAGCTCGCCACACGAAGACGTGTATTATAAGAAATCGTTGCTCTATGATTTTCCTATACCTACATCAGATACCAGTGTTATAGCCAATGCTGTTTCAGATGTTATTGATGATATTTTTAAGGCTAACACGCGCTTTTATCGCTGCGGTATTGGCGCAATAGAATTAGAAGGTGAGTTATTTCAACAAGCAGATATGTTTTCTGTAAGTAAAGATAACCCAGAAGTAATGGCGTGTTTGGATGCTATAAATAAACGTTATGGGGTCGGCACTTTATCTTTAGGAAGTGAAAAGCTCACAAAATCATGGAACATGAAACGGGCTTTTTTATCGCCCCATTACACAACCCGCTGGTCAGATATTCCAATCATAGATTGTGATTGAACTGGGTTAGAACCATCAAATATTGAATGTGGTAACAGTGTATTTAGTTTATAAGGTTACAGGAAATCTTTATTGGAATTTCTTAATTAAAACCCTTTTTGCCTTGTGTAGCGCTACAGTATTTTGAATTTAGACCCACTTTAGTTATATCTATGACTCCTTTCTTCAGGTTAGCTTGTTTAGATGTTACCAGCAATGCAAAAATGATCCACTTCAACAATTGAAATCTGATCCAGTTAACTTAACACTGGTGCTTTTCGG
>NZ_JBEOOL010000050.1:0-14487 GCF_040309225.1 Pseudoalteromonas sp. GW168-MNA-CIBAN-0100
ATTCAAGGTTAAAAAGCAACCAACCAAGAATAGTTGGATACGTTCCTAAAAAGAGTAATTCTACAGCCTCAACGCCCATTTAAGAGGCAAAATATAGTTGGCTAAAATAGGTGAACGGAGTGAACAAAAGCCAACTATATTTTGTCCTGCTTGAAATTCTTTTTATGTTTCAGTTACTCAGGGCTTAATATACATTTTTATACTTAGAAACCCAAGTTTCCAGCCTTCGATAAAGCCAACTTTTGGGGTGATTTGATGGTTTACTACAAAGCCAGTTAGAACTAAAAAAGAAATAAAAACTATTCCATAGACCAACTCGAATGTATCTCCATTTACGATAGTTTCAGGTAGCAACGCCATTAAAGCAAAACTTGCTAGAAGGAATAAAACGACGTTAATAATACTAAAGAATATATATTTAAATATAAAACCAAACATATTTATTTGCACCTTCCATGATTGAAACATAACAATTTAGTCTACGACATTTGTCGTTTTACAAACCGACAAATGTCTTTATATTACAATGATTTTATCCTAGCTATAAAATAAACAACTGTAAACAGTTAGTTAGATTCGCCTTACCTTTTCTAAATGTAGCAAAACCCCAAAATGGTGGAGATCAGTAATATAAGACATATTGCTATGTTGTAATAATGGCTACTTAGTTAACAGGTTATATTTTAAATATCTGTGTTTAAACCAATAACGTGTACACCTCATAACCCTTAAACCTGTAACTCGTTATTGCTTATAAAATTAGTTAAAAATCACAATCCACTTTTATTGAATCCTGTGTATTTTTACTTCATATTAAATACTATTATTTCTCACTTACATACCTAGAGTGTTGCATGAATGGGTTATGGATCTTAAACCGCGTTAACACCCTACGATGAATTGACGTATTTAATAGCCTTAAAACGAAGAGGCTCAGCAGTTTTAAAATTTGCAATTAATAGCTGACTTTACTAGTTATCCACCTCATAGCGTGTTGTTATATTTATTAGAACGGTAACTCATCACCATTAAAACTATAAAGCTTTCCCGTATTATCAATAGATAAATTCAGAATAACGTTCATAACTCCAAGAGCCGAATCTACAACATTTTCACTTGCTGTAGAGCCACCCATATCGGTTTGAACCCAACCGGGGTGAACAGCTACCACAGCCACATTATCATTAACAAGTTCTTGTGATAAGTTCACTACTAGCATATTGGCTGCTGCTTTAGACATTCGATAACCATACCAATCCACACTTTGTTCTAGCGACAAAGATCCCATAGCAGAAGAAATAACGGCTATCTTACATAAGCGTTTTTTATTTATTAAAGGTAAAAAGCAATGAGTTAAATATAGTGGTCCAAGTGAATTCACCTTAA
The DNA here is from genome assembly GCF_040309225.1 of Pseudoalteromonas sp. GW168-MNA-CIBAN-0100. NCBI lineage: Bacteria > Pseudomonadati > Pseudomonadota > Gammaproteobacteria > Alteromonadales > Pseudoalteromonadaceae > Pseudoalteromonas > Pseudoalteromonas sp. GW168-MNA-CIBAN-0100. The sequence continues at coordinate 1,387 of NZ_JBEOOL010000050.1, forward strand.
AACACATTTCGGCATTAGCGTAATTAATAGTATGGATACTTGTGTTTTCTCGATCCAAATATCCCGCATTATTTACTATTAAATCTAATTTAATATTTTCCTCATTAAGTTTACTTGCCAACGTCTTAATTTTTTCAGGGCAAGTGATATCCATTAGTTCAATAGACAATTTATTTGGAAACTTACCTTTCAATGAAACTAGAGCAACCGCCATTTCTAGATCTCTACAGGTAACAATTACTGTCCATCCATTTATAAGGTATTGTCTGGCTAATTCGAAACCGATTCCCCTATTAGCACCCGTTATTAATACAACTAAGTTATTCATTGTTTATACCTATAAATCTTACAATTTAGTCTACGACATTTGTCGCCTAAAAATGACAAATGTTCTTATATTACAATGGTTTTACCCTAGCTATAAAATAAGTATTTGTAAACAGTTAGTTCAGTCTCAACTTTTCTAAATGCAGCAAAAATCCCAAATGATGGAGGTCAGTAATATCAGGCAAATTGCTGTTTAGTTGCACAGCTTGATTATTAGTTAAAAGGTTATATTTTAAATACCTGTGTTTAAACTAATAACGCGTTCACCCTTAAACCTGTAACTCGTTATTACTTATAAAATTAGTTAAAAATCACAATCTACTCCTATTGAATCCTCTGTATTTTTACTTCATATTAAATACTCTTATTTCTCACTTATTATGCTGTTATGTCATTTTTAAAATTTAGCCATGCACTTATTCTCACACTTGCTAGTACCTTACCGCTTACAAGCCATGCAGCGCTTGATAAAAATGAGCGTGAAATAGTAAAACAGGTCGATAAAAATATTCCTCAAGCATTGCAAGAAATAGAGCAAGCCGTAAATATTAATAGCGGGTCGCTTAATATTGAAGGTGTAAAAAAAGTAGGTGCGCTGACAAGTGAACAGCTTAAAGCCATTGGTTTTAAAGTTGAATGGCTGGATGGCAGTGCGTTTAACCGCGCAGGGCATGTATTAGCAACATATGAGAGTAAAAACCCCGATGCAATAAAAATACTGATGATCGGCCATATAGATACGGTATTTGCCAAGCACGATGACTTTACCACTTACAAACAGCTTGATGCCGATACAGCCAGTGGTCCTGGTGTTGCCGATATGAAAGGCGGTAACACGATAATAATTACCGCTCTTAAAAGCTTACAAGCCCTTAATTTACTCGAAAATGTAAGTATAAAAGTATTATTGACTGGCGATGAAGAAAGCAGCGGTCGCCCGCTTAGTTTATCTAAACAAGCTATTGTTGATGCCGCTATTTGGGCTGACGTAGCGCTTGGCTATGAAAATGGCGACAACAATATAAAAACAGCTATGGCGGCGCGCCGTGGTTATACCGGTTGGACGCTAAATGTAACGGCAAATGCAGCGCATTCGTCACAAATATTTAGCGAAAGCGTTGGTTATGGCGCTATTTACGAAGCATCACGCATTTTAAATGATTTTAGAGAGCAACTTGCCACGCAACCTAATTTAACATTTAACCCAGGGCTTATTGTAGGTGGTACAAATGCCGACTACGACAGTGCTAACTCGTCAGCAACGGCGTTTGGTAAAAGTAATGTAATAGCACAAACCGTGCATGTAGCAGGTGATTTACGCGCACTTTCGCCAAAGCAATTCGAAAACGCAAAAAGATCAATGCAACTCATTGCTAGCAACAGTTTAAATGGCAGTAAAGCAGAGCTTATTTTTGAAGACGGTTACCCGCCAATGGCATTAACTGATGGCAATAAAAAACTATTAGAATTATACAGCGACGCAAGCCACGATTTAGGCTTCAACAAAGTAGTAGCCGCCAACCCACGCAACGCAGGTGCAGCTGATATTTCGTTTGCGGCAAATCATGTTGATATGGCACTTGATGGTTTAGGTTTGATGGGCAGCGGCGCGCACACTAAAAACGAAACAGCCGATTTAACCAGCCTTGATAAAAACATTAAAAAAACGGCATTACTCATTTATAGATTAGGAAAACTGTAATAGTAAATGTATTTCAAAGATGAGCGTAGGCCAAATAATCACCGTCCTACGCTTGTACTTACTTTTAAGACATTATTTTAAACAATAATTCTCGCACTGTGGCCGGTTCAAACGGTTTATCACAAATAGCATCAACTCCCGCTTGAGCTATATTTGCTAGGTGCGTTTCGTTTGCCTCTGAGCTCACCATTAAAATAGGAATATGTGAGTAGCTATTTGAGCTTCTAACGGCTTCTGTTAGTTCTCGCCCATCCATTTCTGGCATATTGTAGTCGGTTACAATTAAGTCAAACGATTGGTTATTTAAGTGCTCAATAGCTTCTTTACCGTTTTCAGCTTCTACCGGGGCAGGTATTCCCATACCCGCAAGAACACGAATAATGTGTTTACGCGCAAAGCGGCTGTCGTCTACCACTAAAACTCGCAGCAGCGTTACGTCAAAATGATCAAGTTCTACTTCTTCTTCGCTTATAATATCGAGGGTTGCTTTGAGTGCGCGGGTAATGGCTTTTGCGCTAAAAGGCTTAGGCAAAATAGCTAGGACACCCGATTGGCGTAATTGCTCAAGGTATTTTTTATTACGCTCGCTCGATATAAGCATAAAAGGTTGATGCTCGGTGATAGGGTTTGATCTTATTTCTTGCAATAGTGAATCGGCTGTCCCGTCAGATAAATACATAGAGCTTATAACTAGATCAGGGTGATAACTTGCTAATAAGCTAAGCGCTTGTGTTTGTGTAGATGCAGTTTCAACTTGTTTTACACCACTTTCTAAAAGCGATTTTATTATTATTTTTTGCTGAACCTCTGAAGGCTCTACAAGTAAAATGGACAAGTTTGCTATTGCAGTTAAGTCGCTCATTCAGATCTCTTTAGTATTGTTATAATCAGGATAATAATAACATTTTTGACTCGTTAATATTATATAAAGAGATTGTAATATTTAAGAAAACATTATCAATCCCTTTAAAATATAGCACTTCTTAATTAGATTGAATGTAATCTAATGCATTCATTTTTTTATATGTGACGTTAGCGTGCAAAATATGTGCAGGCTCAGGGTCAACCACTTCAACAGGAATGTCGTAATTTCGGGCTATTTCAATTGCCATTTGCGTAATATTAACGCTAAACGAGGTGCCCATAAATACAATTTTATCGGCGTTGAGCATACGCTGTTGTGCTTCTGTTATTCTGTAAAGCTCGGTGTAGTACTCGTCAAATAATAAAACAAAGGGCTTAAATGAATGGTTTAGCACAGGCGTTTGGTTTTGAATATTAAATAGCTCAAAAAGAGACTCTTGCAGGCGGCTTTCTTCTACACTATCCCACGGGGTGGCAAGTGGCGTGACTGGCTCACCTTGCTCATGAAATAAGGTCATTTGATCAAGCCTGCCATGAATAGCAATGTAATTTTTATTACCCGCTTTGCCATCAAGCCCATCTATGTTTTGAGTAATTAGGTTTTTGTCACTTAGCCAATGGTGTACGTCGTTTGGGCCATGGTTGCGATACGCTGCAAAGCGATGGTAATACCATGCTAAAAACTCTTTAGGGGCATTTTGGTACATTGTGCGTGTTGCCATTTCCATAGGCGTATAATTTTTACTGCCTATGGTCCAGTAACCATCCTCCCCTCTAAAGGTGGGAATACCACTGGCTGCGCTGACTCCCGCCCCGGTAATGTAAAGGGTGTTCACTTTGGCGCCTCGTAACCGAGTACGTTAGCGCTTACTTGCTGACTGTTATCAATACCGCCAATTCGATATAAAACACCGCTGTGCTCAAGTAAACCACGATGATCCATGCTCTTTACTTCAACTGGGGATAAAATCTGCCATTCGTTTTTTTCGATACTAAAGCGCCAAACATGATCACTTGCTGATGCAGGTTTGCCGTCGTAGCCTATTGCGCTGTAGTTATATGGGTTATTAGAGCCTGCCATCATATAAATATTGCCATTATAGCTGGTAGCTGCCATTCGATAGTGAGCGGTGCCCGTTGGATGAGGCAACGTACGCCAATCTATTTTTTGTGGATTAGTTGAATCTATTGTGCCTTTTAAACACTGTGCTACACCTGCAAACGAGCGACGCGAATCAGGATTAGCTTGTGTTTTAACGCCATCACAAATAACAATGGTATTATCGCTAATTGCAGCGGCTTGGCCAAATACGGGCTCACCTAAAAATGGCGAGGCTTGTTGCCATGTATTATTTTGCGTGTCGTACACTTGCACTAAGTTTACGTTGCCGTCGTTATGCCAACCGCTAATTAGATAAATGAAACGCGCTTTGTAGCTCAGCGCGACGCTATCGTCTACGGGTACTGGCATGCTCGCAAGATGAGTGTAGGTATCTTTTATTACGTCGTACTTATATACGTCGGGGCTTGAAACTTCAGTATGATCCTCTGCTACCGTATAGCCGCCAAACACATAGGCGTACTCGCCTAAACCGACTGCGGTGCTTGCTAAGCGCCCTTTTAGTGGCAAGCTTGAAGGCACACCAGTTTTAGATTGCCACTGTGAATCGCCAACTTTAAGCGCCCACACTTTGTTATGCACTGACGAATGCTGTTTATCGCGCCCCAGCCCCATAAAGCTTAAAAAATAGGTTTGGTTTTGTACTGTAACTTTAGCCACAGCATTATTAGCAACTGGCTCTGGTAAAGCGGGAAGGCTTGCTAACGCAAGAGAAAAAAGAAGGCTCATAAGGCAAATAATTTAATAAGAATTAATACGCTCAGATTAAATTATTTTAACCTTGTGAGCCAGTATTGTTATATCTAAATAATCAAACGCTTTTGATTAGTAACCATATTAGTAGGCAATACTAATATGATTATTAACGTGCGCCGCATTTTGCGCTTCATCAACCATTGCAGTTGCATAATCAGTGACCGATACCTTGCTTTCGCCTGCATCATTAGTAAAAAATGTATTACTGCCGATACGGTAATCGCCTTCATTATCACCTGGATATAATTTGTGGACAGTTTATTTATGACGTAATTATCAGCAAACGGTAGTGCGTGCTTTCATCGACTTTTTAGCGCAGCACTGTCAAACCGATATTAAAAAATATGTCGGCAAGTAAGGCATTGTAGTTAAGGGCGCTGTGACTATTGTTTAAGCTAAGGTGATAGTTCAGCTTAGTTATTGAGGTAAATAGGTTACGTTATCTAAGCCTTGTTGTTTGTTTTTGTACATAGCTTCATCAGCATACTTTATGAGTTCGTGATCTGTTTGGCCGTGCTCGGGGTAATTTGCAATTCCTATACTGGGTGAAATATTTAGTAGTACGTCATCTAACTTAAAGACGGCTTTAAACTCAGTGAGGACTTTATTTTTGATTCTGACGGTTTCGTGGCTAGAACTTAAGTTATCTAAAATAATTAAAAATTCGTCTCCGCCTAAACGCCCTACTGTGTCGTAATGCCTAACCGACGCTGAAAGCCTTTTTGCTATAGCGCATAAAAGCTTATCGCCAATTTCATGTCCGTGAGTATCGTTTACTGCTTTAAAGCCATTTATGTCTATAAACAGCAAAGAAAAAAACGTGTTGTTTCTGGTTGCACTAATAATTACTTTTTCTAATCGATTCATCAATAATGATCGATTTGGTAGGCCAGTTAACACATCGTGCCGTGCCATATAATGGAGTCGATCTTCCATTACTTTACGTTCAGTTATATCGTGCGCGACAGCAATTCTTACTTGATGTTGCTCTGACCAACGAACAGACCATAATATATGAACTACTTGACCATCTTTTCTCATCCAACGGTTTTCAAAGCGAGGGTTCACCGTTTCGCCAGACAATAGCGATGTTACGGCATTATGCGTTTTATAATGATCACCTTCGTAAACATAGTTAATCATTTTTTTGCCTACAACTTCGTCGGCCGTATAACCAAAAATTTGCTCAAATGCTGCGCTTACAAAAACAAATGTGCCTTGTTTATCTACCACACAAACGGCATCAAGCATTAAATCGAGTACTTCTTCTACATTAATTAATTCATTTTTTTCCATACTTTGGTGCCTTCAAAGCAAAACCAAGCGAATTTAAGTATTCTATATACCTTTAATAAAAGCAAAGGTAATTGAAACTACAATAATAGTTAATACAAAGTTAGATTAATCGTGCACGTATAATTAATATCGCCCTTGTAAAAGCATGAAATGCAAAGTTAAATAATCAATAAGCGCAAAATACTTTGAAGTCCTTCAAAAATAGACTAAATTTTAAATAGTATATAATCATATAACTCTCAGTAACTTCTATTTTTTGACTCTTTAATAAATGTAATTGTATAAAATGTATCTACTTTATTTTTTAAATTTTACTGTTTTATTGGCCGAAGTTAAATTTTTTAACTACTACAAAATTAGTTGTTTTGATTTAATCGCATTTATACTTTTACGCTGTTAATGTATGTTAATATTGTGTGACATCACATGTATTACAAAAACAGTCATTGTTTTTGATTTTTTGATTGCGCAGGAGACTTTTGGGTGAAAATATCACAACGTTTATTTTGGCCATTACTTTTTGTGTGCCCTCTTGTAACGGCTGAGCCGTTTGAAGATGAAGACCTCGATCTTGATGCTTTAATGGGTATGGATGTGCAAGCGACTTCTGCGATGAAAAGAGCACAATCAGCATTTGATACCGCTTCATCTATTTATGTATTAAGTAAAGAACAAATTACTAAATCTGGTGCTACATCAGTACCTGAAGCACTAAAAATGGTGCCGGGTTTAATTGTCCGTCAGCTCGATAACAATCAATGGGCTATTTCCTCAAGAGGCATTGCCTCTCGCTTTTCAAGCAAATTATTGGTTATGATTGACGGACAAAGCTTATATACCCCAAAGTTTGCCGCTGTTTATTGGGAAACACTCAACGTTCCTTTGTACGATATTGAACGTATTGAAGTTATACGCGGACAAGGCGGATTACTTTGGGGAAGTAACGCAAATAATGGCGTTATTAATATCATTACTAAAAATAGTATTGATACTCGCGGTGGATACGCAAGTGTAACAACTGGTAATCAAATAAATGTTGATGCAAATCTTCGCTACGGTGGTGATATAAGTAACATAGGCAGCTACCGAGTGTATGGTCATTTAAAAGATGCTAATGAATCAAAAAAAGGGATCTCACTCGATCCTAACGACACAACTAAGCAAAATTCTTTAGGTTTTAGAGCTGACTTTACCCCTAATGATGAGTGGTCAGCACTACTTCAGGGTGATGTAACTCATTCCACACTTGGCCAAAACTACCGAGGTGTTGTCGATGAAACCAACGAAAACATTTCATTTTCAGATGATTTAAAGCGAACAGACACGCGCATAATGGCGCGCCTTGAAAACAGAATGTCGCCAGATGCCAATCAAATGCTACAAATTTCTTGGCTTAAACAAAATGGCTCTCAAAATTATATTAAAGAAGACTTTGAATCGATAGATATTGATTATCAAATGAACTTTATATATCAATCTCTACAGTTAGATTGGGGGTTGAACTACCGATACAATTCTATATCTTTCGCAGAAAGTGTATTTTTAGATAGCGATAAAAACTTTGATAGCCTCAAACAATATGGTGCACTTGTTCAAGCTCAATATAATGTGACTCCTGACACTCTCGACTTTATTATTGGTACTAAGCTTGATCATAACGATTTAACTGGCTGGGAAAATCAACCATCAGCAAGACTTATATACAAACCAGTAGATAACCACCTTACTTGGGGCGCAATATCGCGAAGTGTACGTACACCAACATTAATTGAGTTTAACGACAACTTTAAAGTTAATGGTACAGAAATTAAAGATCTTACCGGTTTAAGTTCAGGCTTTGACCAAATAGACGACTACCGAATTGCAACCTACCTAAATGGTAATGACAAAGTTAAATCAGAAAACTATCTATCTTATGAATTAGGCTACCGTTTTACTGCTAACGATTGGTCATTAGATCTTTCTACTTATTATACCGATGCTAAAAACGTAGCGGTTATTGATATGAATACGCATGCTGAACAATTCACTCCTATACTTGATTTATTTCTAGCAGGGAGAATTCCAGAAGTATTTCAAGCACTAACAATGACTCGTATAGATTTAGACTTTGCATCTGTAGCAAACACAACCACTAAAGGGTTCGACTTAGTAATATCATGGCAACCAATTAATAATCTCAATACTGAGTTTGGTTACAGTTACACCGACTATAACTACGATTTACCTCCTAGAGTAGAGCCCGCTATCGGGTATGACTCTAAAAACAGGCAGTTATTTGCAAAAGCCGATTATACATTCTCAACTGACCATAACGTATTTGCGACATTACGAGCAGTAAACTCAAATGCATATAATACTGATAATTACACAACGTTAGATGTTAGTTGGAATTGGCAGGCTACTCCTGTGTGGTCTACTGCAGTTTCGGGTAAAAACCTATTTTCAGGTTCACATATTGAGTACAGTAATACGCGCGAAACCTATACATTACCAAACTATATTGATGAATGTATTACGTTTACAATTTCAGCAAATTTCTAAGCTAATTAGATGATTAAATTAAGAAGTCTAATTCACAGAAGCTTGATAGCCTTGGTACTTTTAAGTACCAGCGTTGACGCTGTTGAAAAAGAATACATGCTAAAAGCAGGCTTCTTGTATAACTTTGCACGTTTTGGACACTGGGATTCTCATTTAGAACCCCTTGATCAATTTACTATTTGTAGCCCTGATAAATACTTTATTGATGTGGCTAACACCGCTCTAAAAAATCGCACTATAAAAAAATTACCTTTACATAATAAATTAGTCACTATTGATGAAGTCACTACATCTGCGTGTAACATGCTATTTATCACCTCAGATACATTTGCTCAGTGGCAAAACATAACTCCTTTAGATCTAAAAAATATTATGGTCATTGGTGAAACAGACTCATTTATTGAAAATGGCGGCCATATCAGATTCTTTCTTTCCAGTGGTAAAATTCGCTTTGAAATTGCACCACAACAGCTTAAAGATGCAGGCATTACTATGAGTTCAAAAGTACTACGACTTGCACGCGTTGTAGATAGGTAATGCAATGAAAAAACTATTTGCATTAAATACAATGAGCAAAAAATTATTATTCATCTTAATGAGTGTCGCACTTGTATCAACCGCTACAGTAACCATTGTATTTAGTGCTTATGAAATCACCAGCGCTCAAGAAGAACAAATAGAAAGCCTGGGGTCGCTGTCTAAAATGCTTTCACCCAATATAACTACTGCACTTATGTTTAATGACATAGATGCAGTACAAGAGCTTATAGACCCAATACTTATACGCTCAGATGTTATTAGTATAATGGTAACGAGTATGACTGGTGAACAACTTGTTATTGCTCAAGCCGAAAATGAAGAAATAGAACAAAGCATTGAGGTTAATACCCCCCTTCAGCTCGATATGCATGATTATGGCGTATTAAAAATACGCGCTAACAACAGTTACATTCAAGATAGAATCACTTTTTACTTTAAATTTATAATGATTTTGATGGTCTTTACCTTTGCTATCAGCCTCATTTTATCCCTTTTGCTAAGGCGCCGCTTTTTAAACCCTATTTTATATTTAGCACAAACAGCAAATAAAATAACAACGTCACATGATTATAGCTTACGCGCTAAACAACTATCACAAGATGAAGTAGGACAATTAACCTCTTGTTTTAACGATATGCTATACAACATTGAGCAAAGAGAAAGTTCATTAGAAAACCAAGTTAGGCTTCGTACTAATGAACTTGAAAATGCAAATATTCAGTTGCAACAATATGCTTACCAAGACGGGTTAACCGATTTACCAAATAGACGGTATTTTTATGAGAAACTACAAAGCTTAATAAGTGTTGAAGGAATGAAATTCGCACTTATATTTATAGATTTAGATGGTTTTAAAGAAGTAAACGACAGCCTTGGGCATGACTACGGTGATTTATTATTACACCAGGTAGCAACGAGGCTGCAAAGCTGTATAACAACAAAAGATACAGTAGCACGCTTAGGTGGAGACGAATTTACATTAATTTTAGAGGGTGTAAATAGCCCAGATGAAGCATCAAAAATTGCCGAAGCTGTAAAAAGTAGTTTAATGCAGAGCATTAAAATAAAAAAAGAAACAGTCTATGTTACCGCAAGCATAGGTTTAACGTTTTTCCCTGCTGATGGTTTAACAGTAGAAGAGCTCGTTAGACGTGCTGATCAAGCGATGTATTTATCTAAAAATAAAGGGCGGAATCGCTATGAGTTTTTCTCCTATGCTATCGAAGAAAAAGCCACAGAAAAGCGTCGCCTGATAGAAGAGATACGCACTGCAATTGTTAAAAACCAATTTGAATTATATTACCAACCTATATTTTCAATTGATGGGAAATCAGTACCAAAAGCTGAAGCCCTTATTCGTTGGAACCACCCTGAACGAGGCCTAATAGGCCCCAATGAATTTATACCTGTCGCTGAAAAAAACGGATTAATAAACGACATCGGCCAATGGGTAAAATCTCAAGCAATTCAAGATACCGTCCAATTCAATGTTTTAAGTGAAAAGACAATTCAAGTCAGTGTAAATACATCACCTCTTGAAATTGACCGCGCTGGTTGCTGGGTGGATGAATGGATTGTTGCAAGTAAAAAGTACCAACTACCCGCCAACACTATTTTAATTGAAGTCACTGAAAATACCTTAATGGATCCAGATTCGTCAATACAGCGACAATTAAAACGCTTAAGCACTATTAATATAGACATAGCGATTGACGACTTTGGTGTTGGTTATTCTTCTTTGGCGTATTTACAGCGCTTAGATATAGACATTTTAAAAATAGATCGCTCATTTATAAGCGATATTGAATCAAACGATAATAGTATTGCTCTCGTTAAGGCTATTATCACTATGGCTCACAACCTAGATGTAATGGTGGTAGCGGAAGGTGTTGAAACACAAAAACAGTATGACCTATTAAAGCTGCTTGCTTGCGATTATATTCAAGGCTACATTTTTTCAAAGGCAATTACTAAACAAGAGTTTATGAAAAAGTATATAAAACAAAAAGAAGTGATCTAATTTATGTCTATCGTGCTAGATTTTAGCAATTCAACACAGAACACTTCTTTACTCTTGCGTTAAAATTTCATGTATTTAAAGCTTAATCCCAAGCTATAACCAGCGAGGGACTAGTTGCTTGTACTCTTTATATTGTATTGAAAAGCGATGAGCTAAATGAGCTTCTTCAACTAACGTCTGTCTATATATAGCTATAAAACCAATAACCAAACAGGTCAAACTAAATATACTAGGTAAGGCTAAAAAGAAACCCACCTGTGCAGCTACAACACCTAAATACATCGGATTCCTAGAGTATTCATATAATCCTGATGTTTTAAGCTCATGTGGTCCCTTAGGATCAATTCCTGAACGCCAAAGTGCTGCCATATGAAAATGTACAAACATCGTCAAAATAAAACCTGCACTCAATAAAATATCGCCAAATAATACACCTGGCCAGCCATTGAGAATTGGGAATAGCCCAAGGTAGCTATCTAACTCAGGTACAAACACTCTAATTACACATATAAACCAAATAGCAGCTCTGAAAAACTTAAAAACCATATGGTTCCACCAACTAGTACAAAACTTATCTCCGGGATAAATAACGCCTGATGGTGTGTCTCGATTTTTATAAATAATTCTAAATGTATAAAAGCCCGCAACAAAAGTATAAAAAATAGCTAAGTAAATACGTGTAAATTCAACTAGCGAAGTAGAGTCATCTAAAAATGTTTCATAGGGCATCTAGTTACAGCTCACAATCATTATTGGTAGTAATTTTAAAACAACTAACTCAATAAATTTTAGTTATAAGGTCATGAAATTATATTAGTATTCATTGCCTTCATAAACAAGTTAAGTCAGAGGTTTGTTAACGAGTAATCATTAACTAATACCATTAATTTAAAATAACTTTGATTTATGAGGATCTCATACTTTTTATATAATACCAATCTGCTTATATATTTGAATTGATATTATTCACTCATATTTTTACATTCTATATATGCAAAAAAACGACTATTTCGGTTAGGACTTTCTTTAATTTGAAGCTTTGTACAGTGCAATAGTGCCCTCAGCGTTAGGACGTCACAGTGAAATACTGCACTCGCATCGGCGATGCCACTTTAACTAGTTAAATTAAGTAGATTATTCACTGAGAGACGCTTCGCTCTAGAGAAATACCTGTATCACTTTTCTAAAAATGTAAAAAGCCGACTCTTTTTGAAACGGGCTCTCTAAAATGTGAAGCTTGTGTAATGTCATGGTGCACAGCGGTAGAAAGTCACGTAGCAAATGCTGCTGTATTGGCCGACTGAGATATTGAGGGGTTTTGTTGTGATTTTAGCGTCGGGAGTCGCTACGCTCGCCCTACGTGATGGATGTTGATGTGAGTGTGTGTTAATTGCGCACATTTCACTTTTCTACAGACGTAAAAAAGCCTGAATCTCTAGATTCGGGCGCTCTACAATGTGAAGCTTGTGTAATGTCATAGTGCCCACAGCGGTGGAGGGTCACGTAGCAAATGCTATTGTATTGGCCGACTGAGATATTGAGGCTTTTTGTTGTGATTTTAGCGTCGGGAGTCGCAGCACTCGGCCGCCCTACGTGATAGGTGTTGATGTGAAAGTGTGTTAATTGTGCGTATTTTACTTTTCTGCAAACGTAAAAAAGCCCGAATCGTTAGATTCGGGCTTTCTACAATTTGAAGCCTGGTAATGTCGTAGTGCCCAAAGCGGTGGAGAGCCACAGTGAAATGCTACACTATCATCGGTCGAAGCTTTGGTTTCACTACTGAGTTAGGCATGGGCTCTTGGCTATTTATCAAATCCCAGACAGAAAAAAACCCGTCACATTGCTGTAACGGGTCTCTACAATTTGAAGCCTGGTAATGTCCTACTTTCACATAGCAAATGCTACACTATCATCGGCGCTGTTTCGTTTCAC
>NZ_JBEOOL010000051.1:0-13625 GCF_040309225.1 Pseudoalteromonas sp. GW168-MNA-CIBAN-0100
ATCCGAGGTGTGTGAAACCAAAACCCAGTAAATACCCCAATAAAAAAAGCCAGTCAGCTGTTAACTGACTGGCATTAAGCCATCTGGCTTGCTTTTTTTTAACTATAATTAGTTAACATTTATAAAAATGATTTATTCCACTTTGTATTTTACTTCTCAATACTGTTACTGCGGCAATGTCTTGCGGCACTGCCACCAGTAATCATTATTAAGATAGTATTAAACCAATACCTTTATTTTTTAACCTTACCCTTAAGAACATAAATTTCACCATCGAAACTGCCTTGTATCGTCAGTCCTTGGCTTGCTAACTCTTGTAAATATTCGATATGGTCATTAGTGATATGCTGGCCTGGGACTAAAAGCGGAATGCCCGGTGGATATGGAGTAACTAAACCTGCACAAATGCGGTTGTTGCTTTTACTGATAGGCACAGATTCGCGGTCGCCATAAAAAGCATCGCTTGGAATACACGCCAAATCTATGGCAGGTAAATTTTCAGGTAAGCGAGCTCTACGCGTCGATTTCGATAGTTTTACCTTACCGCTGTCTAGCTTTTTCAACGCATTGTACAAACGAATTATTTTTGAGCGCGTGCCGCCAAGCGTCAGTAAAACCAAAATGGTGCTGTGTGTGTATTTTTCTATCTCTAGCCCAATTTCATCCAGTAGATATTTATGAATATCTTTTAATGAGTAAGGTAGCTCACTAATATCAATAAGGATCTTTAATGGATCGTGACCCATATTATCACCACTAAAATGCGGGAATATTTCCATAAAGTCTTGCTTAGCTAATACTTTAATTTGCTTAAGCGAGGCCATCTGTTGTTTAAACTCCTCAACATGATTTAGCAGCGCATTGAGCAGCTTATAGCCTTCCATCTCTAATTGCTTTTGGCACACGTCAAGCGATGCAATAAGCTGGTATTTTGGCGATGTGCTGGCGTAGATACTATAAATCTCTCGAAAGAAATCAGCATCAAAATCGGGATCGTTAATATGAATATAAGACGCCTGAGAAAACGCCGATACTACTTTATGCGCCGAATGCGTAATGTAGTCAGCCCCAGCATGTATTGCAGAATAATGACGAAAGCTAGGATGAAACAAAGAGTATGCAAACCAGGCTTCATCTATAAACACCTTAATACCATATTGATGAGCATAATCTACGACTTGTTTTAGGTCGCTAAGTAGGCCATCGTAAGTACACCCGGTAAGCACTAGTAATTTAGCATCAGTATTGTTTTCAATTGCTAATTTGATGTCGGCCAACGACGGTGGCGCGAAAATGCCATATTTTGGATTTAAGATACTCGCCAAATAAATGGGGTAGCTAGCTGATTGCAAGATGCCATAGTGTACTGACTTATGGCAATTACGGTCGACAATTACTTTATCTCCCTTGCGCAGGAGTGTCTGCAAGATGATTTTATTTGAGGTAGATGAACCATTTGTAACAAAGTAGGTGTGCTTAACTTCAAACGTCGCCGCGGCTGATTCTTGAGCGCGACCAATAGTATTGGTGCTGTCTGACAATGAACCTAGCGAGTCTACCGAAACCGACAGGTCGCCAACAAATACATTGCGGCCGTAAAACTGATAAAAATCTTTGATATAAGGTGAGTTTCTAAAGCTAGAACCCCCGCTATGGCCAGGTGTATGCCAAGAGTCGTTTGCTTCACCAACGTAACGACGATACGCCGTCCAAAATGGTGTTTCAGAGCGGTCGTCAAAATCGTTAATCATATAACCTAAAATAGCTTCTGGGTCAGAAATCACCTCATCTTTAAAAAAGAATGATTCAATTTCTTCTGATTCGTTAACGATCTCCAGCCCTTTAGTGTCGTCGCCAATAACATAAACCGGCAGCTCGAGACGAATTGCCTTTAAATCCTCGATAAAGCGGCTATACATCCGCTCACCCACTTTGTTGTGCATATCCCAGCTTAGAACTACGGCTTGAATATCACCATCTTCCTCTACACATTCCAGCGCGTGTTTAAGCTCGAGGCATTCAATAATATCGATATGGATATCGTCTCGCTCAAAGTTAGGAATGGTCTTTGACAGATTAGTTGAAAGCCCTTGTAAGGTGGCTGGGTCTTGTTCAATTATCAAGATACGAAGTAGAGGTAGCATAGAGGGTTTCGCAATATAATTTTATAATGCTCACTAGCATAACCAAAGGAGTGAGCGTTGTGAAATTAATACTTTGATAATGTTCTATTAATAGTCACATTCTGCGGGTTATCTAAATTAAATTACAAAAATATTGCTAGGCCTTGGGTTAAAAATACGACTCAATTTATTGTTAGTGAGCGTTTAGTTAATGCGGCGCAATTTATTAATAATATAGAATCGACTGGCAGCTAAACGATTAGCTATCTTATCACTAGAGTTCGAATAGAAGTGTGCTAGCCAAGGTTTAACCTGTTAGTTATCAAATACGATAACTTGATTTTTACCAGCACTTTTAGCTTGATATAACAGTTTATCTGCGTTTTCATATAATTTTTCAAACTTACAGTGTTTTGTATCGCCTTTATCTACACCAGCACTAATTGTAACTCTTTGCAATTCAGGTGATATATCAGTTAAATTAAGACTCGCAATTGCCTCTACAAGCCGTTGTGAAATCATTTTTACAATTTCAACATCATGGCTAGGAAAGAAAACTACAAACTCTTCTCCGCCATATCGCCCTACAATATCTTTCTCTCTAGTTTGAAATTTTAGAGCATGGGCTACTCTTTGAAGGACTTTGTCACCAGCATTATGTCCAAATTGATCATTGATGAGTTTAAAGTTATCTATATCTGCAATTAGTAAAAAGCCGCTTTGTTTATCTAAGCGTGAAACTTGTTCATGGAAGCCTCTCCTATTTAATACTTTTGTCAAAGGGTCGATTAACGATTCATTAGTGATGGTTATATTTAGTCGTTTTAATCTTTTAATATGTCGAAATGAGAAAAGTAAAATTAGAATGAAAAGGCTAAGATTAATGAACAGAATTATATTTAACCTAATATGATCAGCCGCTTTGTTTTGCCAATCTATTTCGCTTGGAAATGCAAAGCTACTGAATAAAGAAAGGCTAATTAGTGCTAAATTTAAAATATACATTTTTTGATAAAGTAGAAACACAAATTAGGCAACTTATAAATGAATGTAATAATAGACCTTGAATACCAATACTTAAATAGGGCCCAATCATCTTTGCATCAGATACATCTAGCAAAACACCCCATGAAACAACCAGGTATAAAAATCCAATTAAGAGTAGAGATAAAGATATCGTTTCAGGCTTCAACTTAGTTACATACGTTGAAAATAAAATTATAAGAAGTAATGAGCTTATAGAAGATAAAACAGTCATCGGCTCAAACCAAAAACTTGGGGCCTCAATAAAAGAATGATTTTCATTAGCTTCCCAAAACTCAGGAAAGGTCAAAACCTGTAAAAGATCGACATTTGAAAATATGATCAAAAGTTCTTCAAATGTTACTCCCGCAACAGACTCGTTAAAAGCAATAAAGGTGATAAAGCCATTTGAAAGCCAGATACAGAAGGCTGAAGTAATTGCTAAAAGCAAATTGTATAATTGAGTTTTACCACTATAGCTTTTCAACTCGTTATTCCGTTTTTTCTTTAAACTCACACAAGTCTTCAATAATACAGCTGCCACACTTTGGTTTACGTGCTACGCAGGTGTAACGTCCGTGAAGAATCAACCAGTGATGCACGTCTACTTTAAATTCTTTTGGTACAACCTTTTCAAGCTTTTGTTCTACAGCTACAACATCTTTACCCATGGCAAGCTTTGTACGGTTAGATACACGAAATATGTGTGTATCTACGGCTATTACAGGCCAGCCAAAGGCGGTATTGAGTACAACATTAGCGGTTTTACGGCCAACGCCTGGTAGGGCTTCTAGGGCTTCACGATTTTCTGGCACGATGCTGTTATGTTCATCCACCAAAATTTGGCACATTTTGTAAACGTTGGCAGCTTTAGAATTAAATAAGCCGATGGTTTTTATATAATCACGCAGTGTATCGTGACCTATATCTAAAATAGCTTGTGGCGTATTAGCAACAGGGAACAACTTTCGAGTGGCTTTATTAACGCCTACATCGGTTGCTTGCGCTGAGAGTGTTACTGCTACTAGTAACTCAAACGGGCTTGAATATTCAAGCTCAGTAACTGGGTGCGGATTATCGTCGCGCAGGCGCGACAGTATTTGGTGACGTTTTTCTTTATTCATGCAACTTAAAACGTATTAGTGCTAATTGTTGCTCTAATACGTTTTCCCCTTAAGTTAAGCTAGTAACACGTGCTCGAGGGCCTTTTTCAGCCTCTGGCGGTGCAACTTGTTTTGATTTTATTTGTGCGTCAATTACGTTTTTTGCAGCAATAAGTAGCCCAAGTCCTAAAAAGGCACCCGGTGGTAAAATTGCGAGTAAAAATTGGTTATCAAAGTTAAATACTTCTATGCGCAAGCTCTGTGCCCATGGGCCAAGTAATAAGTCGGCACCGTCAAACAGCGTACCTTGGCCGATTAGTTCGCGCATAGTACCTAATACTAACAGTACAGCCATAAAGCCTAAGCCCATCATTAAGCCGTCAAATGCTGATAAATGAACAGGGTTTTTAGAGGCGTATGCTTCGGCGCGGCCAATAATGGCGCAGTTAGTTACAATCAACGGAATAAAAATCCCTAATGATTGATATAAACCAAAGGTATAAGCGTTCATGAGTAATTGAACTATTGTTACAAAGCCCGCGATGATCATTACAAATACAGGTATACGAATATCTTTTGGCACCCAGTTACGCACAATTGATACGGTAACATTTGAGCCTATTAGTACGAGTAAAGTTGCTAAGCCTAAACCTAAGGCATTTGTTACAGTTGAGGTAACGGCAAGCAGTGGACATAAACCTAAAAGCTGCACAAGGGCAGGGTTATTTACCCATACACCTTCTTTGTATAATGTTTTTAACTCACTCATTTAGCTACCTCCATACATTCGGCATTAGGTGCTGCAAAAATATCATCAAAATTAGTTTGTGCGAACAATACGGCATTTTTAACAGAGCTCACAACAGCACGTGGCGTTATGGTCGCGCCTGTAAATTGATCAAACTGGCCGCCATCTTTTTTTACAGCCCAGCGAGCGTCTTCTTCGCTTTCAACCGTTAAGCTTTTAAATGTTGTGATCCAAAGTGATTTTTTAACTTCTACTTTGTCGCCTAAACCAGGAGTTTCTTCGTGTTTAGTGGTACGAACGCCAGCAATAGTGCCATCGCTCAATACAGCTGTTAATAAGTTAATATCGCCACTGTAGCCGTTTGGCGTAACATGCCTAATAACAACAGCGACTGGTTTATTGTTTTTACGAGCACGGTAAATTACTTGGTTTGCGTGTGGGCCTAGTTTTTCGTCAGTAATAATTACGCAATCTTGCGATAATTGATTGTCGTACGATTTTGGGTCGAGCACTTCTTGTAGCTGCGCAGTAAGTTGCAGTTGTTCTTGCTCTGCAATTTTATCGGCAGTAAGTGCATTGATAGAGGCAACTAAGCCCGTTGTTGCTAACGCAAACGCAGTTAAAATAGCACCATTTTTAGCCATTGACGAAATGATCATTTTACTGCTCCATGGCCATAAGTACGTGGCTGTGTGTAGTAGTCTATTAGCGGCACTGCAATATTAATCAATAATACGCTAAATGCGATGGCATCAGGAAAACCACCAAAGGTACGAATTAAATAAATTAGTAAGCCAATTAGCGCGCCATAAATTAAGCGCCCTTTGTTAGTTGTTGCTGCAGATACCGGATCGGTTGCTATAAAAAAGGCCCCCATCATAGTGGCACCACTTAATAAGTGAAATAGGGTGCCCGGCTCTGTACCTGGTGATGCGATATAACCAATAGCACTACATACAGCTAAACTTGCGATAAAACTGACAGGAATATGCCAGTTAATTATTTTTGCTTTTAATAAGTATAAACCACCTACTAAAAAGCCTAAGTTAACCCACACCCAACCAAGGCCAGCCCATTCGTTAAATAATGGCTTTTGCATGCTTTCGGTAACGGTTAAACCGTGTGCTATGTCTGTTTTAACAGTATCCAGCGGTGTTGCCATTGTTAGGCCATCAACCCCTGCACGTACTTGATCTAGGCTAAACCCAGAGGCCGTAAAATCGGTGAATATTAGCCTTAGCTGATCAGCAAAGCCTATTGGCGTATTTATTAAATCGGTAACAGGCAACCATGCGGTCATTTGTACCGGAAACGAAACTAAAAGCAGTACATAAGCTGCCATTGCTGGATTGAATAAGTTAAACCCAAGGCCGCCATAAAGCTGTTTAACTATAACAATAGAAAATAAACAGCCAATAACGATTATCCACCAAGGGGCAAGTGGAGGGATACTCAATGCCAATAACACGGCAGTAAGCCACGCACTGCCATCACTTAATGCAGGCCAAACAGGGCGCTTTCGTATTAGCATTATTGCAGCTTCAAATACGCTTACAGCAACAAGCGCTAGTACCAGTTGAATAAGCACACCTGTACCAAAAAAGAAAACTTGAGCAATTAGCCCAGGAATACACGCAGCAATAACGCTAAGCATTAATCGCGTTAACGATTTATGGCTGTGATTATGCGGCGAACTGGCCATGGTTAATTTCATGACTGATTATTTCCTTCTTTTTGTAACTTTTTAGCTTTTGCTCTCGCAATTGCAGCAGCCACGGCGGCTTTTTTCTTATCGTCGGCTGATTTAGATTTATCTGCGTTAATAAGAACTGATGAGTCATCGGTGTTACTTTCTGCACTCTTAGGTGCTGCGCTATCAACTTGTAGCTCTTGGGGCTGAGTTTGTTCGGTAACATCTAGTGCTTTAGCCGCTTTTTTAGCTTTAGCACGAGCTATGGCCGCAGCTACCGCTGCTTTTTTATCATCAACGGGTGCCGCGCTTTGTGGCTCTTCACTCACGGTTTGCTCAGCTTCTTCTAATGCTTTAGCTGCTTTTTTAGCTTTTGCACGAGCAATGGCCGCCGCTACGGCTGCTTTTTTATCATCAGCAGGCGTATCGCTTTGTGGCTCTTCACTCACGGTTTGCTCAGCGCCATCTAATGCTTTAGCCGCTTTTTTAGCTTTAGCACGAGCAATGGCCGCAGCTACCGCTGCTTTTTTATCATCAACAGGGGCATCGCTTTGTGGCTCTTCACTCACGGTTTGCTCAGCGCCATCTAATGCTTTAGCCGCTTTTTTAGCTTTTGCACGAGCAATGGCCGCCGCTACCGCTGCTTTTTTATCATCAACGGGGGCCGCGCTTTGTGGCTCTTCACTTACTGTTTGTTCAGCGTTATCTAATGCTTGTGCTGCCTTTTTGGCTTTAGCACGAGCAATGGCCGCAGCTACGGCTGCTTTTTTGTCATCAACAGGTGCATCAGTTTGTGGCTCTTCACTTGCTGCTTGTTCAGCGTTATCTAATGCTTGTGCTGCTTTTTTAGCTTTAGCTCGAGCAATGGCTGCAGCGACTGCTGATTTTTTATCATCAACGGGCGCAGTATCGGCCGATTCATCTGTTTGAGATTTTTGCTCTTTATATTTACGCGCTTGTTCTTTACGTAGTGCGCGCTCTTTTGCTACTTCGCTGTTGTCAGGTTCTAATTCAGCAGATTGATCGCCTAGCTTTTTAGCTTTAGCGCGTGCAATAGCGGCTGCAACAGCTGATTTTTCATCGCCGTTATCTGATTTATTTTTAACGCGGGCTAGTGCCTCTGCTACTTTTTGCTTTTCGTCAGCAGATTTAGCGGCAGGTTTACGTTTATGGCGGTTTTGACGTTCTTCTTGCTCGCGATCTAAACGCTCTTTTCGTGCATCAAAACGCTCTTTTGCTCTGTCGGCTTTAATTTTGTCAGCTTGTTGTTCTTTAATTTCAACTTTGGCTATACGGTAGTACTGTACAAGAGGGATTTCGCTTGGGCACACATATGCACAAGCACCACACTCAATACAGTCAAATAAATTATGCTCTTGTAGTTTGTCGTACTCTTTTGATTTAGCAAACCACTGCAATTGCTGTGGTAATAAAGAAGCAGGGCAGGCATCGGCACAAGCGCTACAACGTATACAGGCTTTTTCAGGGCCGGGCTCCGCAAGCTCTTTATGATCAGGCGCTAAAATACAGTTAGTTGTTTTAACTATGCCAATACGCACTGTGGGTAGCGTAAAGCCCATCATTGGGCCGCCCATTACAACACTTTGCTGCGGTACAGGTGAGAAACCTTGGCAATCAAGTAAATGCTTTATTTCAGTGCCAAGTAGTGCCCATACATTCCCAGGCTTATGAATAGTGTTACCTGTTACCGTAACTATACGTTCAATGAGTGGTTTACCTTCATAAACGGCTTGTTGTACGGCAAACAAAGTCCCGGTGTTATGCACTAAAATACCAATATCGGCAGGAATACCAATGCTAGGAACTTCACGGTTAGTAAGTAATTTAATTAATTGCTTTTCACCGCCAGATGGATAAATAGTGGGCACCGTTTGAATAATAATTTTTGAGTTATGCTCAGCTGCTTGCTTCATTGCTGCAATAGCTTCTGGCTTATTATCTTCTATACCCACAATGCACAGCGTTGGATTTAAAAGTTGCTGCATTATTTCAATGCCTTGGATAACTTCTTTAGCGTGTTCGCGCATTAAAACGTCATCGGCAGTAATATAAGGTTCGCACTCAACAGCATTTACAATTAAAAATTCGATAGGTTGCTTGGTATCTGCTTTTACATAAGTAGGAAAACCAGCACCACCCATACCGCTAATACCGGCTTGGTGAATAATATTTATCAGCTCGTCATGACTAAGCTCAGCAGGATTTTTATTTTTATTTAGAGCTACCCATTCGTCTTTGCCGTCTGGTTCAATAATAACACTTAGTTCAGGTAGGGCCGATGGGTGTGCTGATGGCATAGGTGCAATATCAGTAACCACGCCAGAGCTTGGCGCATGCACAGGTACCGACCAGTTAGCAGCAGGCGCTGTAAGTGGTTGACCTTTTAAGACGTGTTGGCCTTTTTCTACAAGTAACTTACCGTTTGCACCTATGTGCTGCTTAAGCGGAACAATGAGTTTGTCGGGCAAAGGTAGGCGAGTGATACTCGCACTATTAGAGAGTGATTTTTGTTGTGGTGGATGTATGCCGCCAGGAAATGCCCACACGGTGCCTTTTTTTATTTGTTCAAGTAACTTGTCCACTCAAACCTCTAATCTATTTGTGTAACAGGAATAGCATCTAGCTGCCATTTCCAGTTTTGTTTAGTTTCGGCTACAGGTAGCATATCAATGCAATCTACAGGGCAAGGCTCAACACATAAATCACAGCCAGTACATTCATCAATTAACACAGTGTGCATTTGACGAGTAGCGCCTAAAATAGCGTCAACCGGGCAGGCTTGAATACATTTGGTACAGCCAATACATTCATCTTCGCGAATATAAGCCACTGTTTTTATAGGTTCTGCTTGCTCGCCACCGGCAAGTGGTTTTTCATCAACACCCATTAAGCCGGCAAGCTTTTTCATGGTTGATTCGCCGCCCGGTGGGCATTTATTTATTTCATCGCCATTGGCTATGGCTTCGGCGTAAGGGCGACAACCCGGGTAGCCACATTGTCCGCATTGAGTTTGCGGCAAAATAGTATCAATTTGCTCAACAATAGGGTTACCTTCAACGCGAAAGCGAATTGCTGCAAACCCTAAAATAAGTCCAAAAATGAGTGCTAGCGAACCAATCGCTATCAAGGCATAAAACAAGGTCATATTAAAACTTCACTAATCCAGTAAAACCCATAAACGCCATCGACATTAAGCCTGCAGTGATCATTGCAATAGAGGCGCCTTTAAAAGGCGTAGGAACGTCAGCAGCAGCTAAACGTTCTCGTAGTGCTGCAAACAATACAAGCACTAAAGAAAAACCAACCGCAGCACCAAAACCATATACTGCAGATTGTAAAAACGAATGATCTTCTTTGATATTTAATAAAGCCACACCTAATACCGCACAGTTAGTGGTGATCAGCGGTAAAAATATGCCTAATAAACGATATAGAGTAGGGCTTGTTTTACGCACAACCATTTCGGTAAATTGCACTACAACGGCAATTACTAAAATAAAGCTCATGGTGCGTAAAAAGGCGATATCCAGAGGGATTAAAATATATTGATTAACTAAATAGCTAGTTACAGAGGCAAGAGTAAGCACAAACGTGGTTGCCAAAGACATACCAATCGCCGTATCAAGCTTACCTGATACGCCCATAAACGGACATAAGCCTAAAAATTGTACTAATACAAAGTTATTAACCAGAACGGTTCCAATCAATAACAAGACATATTCTGTCATGTGTGCCTCACGCTATAATAAACGTGGGTATTATCCTTTTTTCTTTATCGATTAACAACACATGAGAAGCAAATAAACGACTCAATCAGTAATGATATTAAAGTGACTTAAGATTTCAGGTGTAATTAGAATAGGATCGATATTATACGGCTTTAAAATATCTTTAAATTGATCGTGTTCTTGGTATAAATCTAATAGTGCTTTATTAAATAGGGCAATTTGTTCAGGAGATAATTGAATTTTATTAAAACCAATAAAATAGGGGGATTCGCTTTGTAAAAAGGCCAAATTAACATGATGTAAGTTAAATTGTTTTAGCCTAGCGCGTGCTTGTAAAGTATTGGCAAAGTATCCATCTATACGGTTGTTTTCTATCATTTTCACACCCGTACCATTGGCATCGGTGAGTAAAACAATATCAAATTCCCTCAATCCGTCTTTAATCATTTGTTGCTGTATTTTGATTAGTTGAAAAGATGCATTTGAAGGGCCAAAAACAGCAATTTGCATTTTTTGTAGATCATTGAGGCTTTTGATGGTTTTTTTTGCACCCTCAGGTTGAAAAAATCCATATTGCATTTTCATAAGCGGGATCGAAAAATAAAGCCATTCGTTGCGGTCAAGATTCCAGCCCATAGGAAAGTTTCCTTGAGCTTGCAGGTTTTTTAGCATGAGCTTAGAGCGACGATTTGGTACGCTGACAAACTCACATTTATAATTGAGGCGTTTACACGCTAAGGTAAGTATATCAACAAAGGGGCCAGCGGCATTATCGTGTTCATCAACAAATGAAAATGGAGGATAGTTGTGAGTGCTAAAAACTAATTCTTTTTGCGGGGCGTTTGCGTACAAACTCAAAGGCATAATAAAAAGTATAATAAAGGTAATTACTCTTTTCATGATGCCTCCAATAGACTATATGTCTTTAGGTTTTTCTATGTAATAACCTTGAACGCCATCTAAACACAACGTTTCTATAATGTGCTTTTCTTCTTGGCTCTCAACGCCCTCAGCAAATACACTAACACCAATGCGGTGAGCTAAATCGACCATTAAGCGCATAAAGTACTGATTGTTTTTATCGTCTTCGAGGCCGCGAGTATAACTTGCGTCCATTTTAATAAAGTCAGGTTTTAAATCGCGGAAAAACTTAAATGAAGTTAAGCCAACACCAAAACGTTCAACTGTAACGCGTGCGCCAACACGGTGAACCATGTCGATAAAGCGCTTACTAGCCTTGATGTTTTGCTGTAAACCAAACTCACTTACTTCAAATACTAGTTTAGATGCAATATGCGTATCTTTCAATAATCGGCGCTCTAGCCAAATTACAAACTGATCGTTGTGTGCACTAGAGGCTGTTACGTTTAAACCAAAAAACTTTTCAGATAAATTACGGCTTTTAACCTTTTCAAGAGAAGAGTCTATTATCAGGCGATCAATTTCTATTGCCATATCAAGCTTTTCGGCCATCGCTAAAAAAGAAGCGGTAGGCAGTACTTGATTGTCTTCTGTTTTAAATCGAACTTGTACTTCAGCGTAGGCTTTTATGCTTTTACCAAGCGGCATAATGTTTTGCATTACCAAATGCACGCGCTTAGATTCAATAACTTCTTTAATAACCTTACGCCAGTTTTGATTACCAAAACCCGCACTTACGTTATTAACTAAATCGGTTTCGCGTTGTACGTGCCATGCGTTTACTTGTTTTGATTGCGCCATACTCATCGCGTTATCAACAACAGAAAGCAATTCGCCTAACGGCTTACCTTTTTCGTAACCTACAATACCTGTATTTGCTACCGAGCTTAACTCTTGGTTTTGTTGGTACTGCGTGAAGCGCGATTGGAGGTTTTCACCAAAGCGCTCAGCTTCTTTTAAAGGAATGTGGGGTAGTACGACAGCAAAGTCAGAGCTGTTTAATCTAAATACTTGGCTGCCAGTGTAAGTGCCGCTTATGTGCTTAATAATATCGGCAACGCCTTTAACGTACTCATCACCTTTTTGATAACCACGGCTTTGGTTTATAGCTTGTAGTTCGCTACAACGAACCATAGCTAAAGAACCAAATGTACTTTGCTCAGTGTTTTCAATGTTTTTTTCGTAATACTCAACAAACATATTACGATTACCAAGCGAGGTAATTACATCTTTGTACGCTTCATGCTTAATAGTCATAGCAGCGCTTTGTATGTCTTCGTTTTTGTTTTTTAAGAAATGTGATAATCGATTAAAGCTAGGTACTAAATCTTTTCCCATTTTTTTCAATCGAGTGCCATCTAGTGCTGTTTCTAAATCATTATCAACTTGGTTTTGATTGATATAAATATCGATAATGTCAGCAACTGTTGTACTTATGTTTTTATTTAAATGGTAAAAAATAGATTTCATTAGAATTATTGGAATAATAACTAAAATGGCAGAAATCAAAATAACAATAAAAAGGGACGTTTGTAGCTGCGACGCTAAATGCTCAATGTTAAGTACAAATTCAACTTTTATATCTGAGGCGTCATTTACAGCAAATTGAGGGCGCACTGAGTTAAAGTTAGAGAGTACAAAATCAGCAAACATTGGTAATTGAGTAGGGGTGTTAATACTAAATATTTCAGCCCCTTGGTAATCTCTTAGAGTGAAGCTTGAAAACGTTTTACCATCTGCAATTGATTGTTTTAGATTTTTAGCAGAAATATCGTCTAAAGAAAGGTCATTAATATACTTAGTAACAGTAGTTTGCGCACTTTTTTGTGCATCACTTACCGCAGTATCAAAGCTTATAGATATGAAGTAGCTTCCTGCTGCAACACACAATAACCAAGAGATAATTTGTATAAAAATAAGTTTTTTAAATCCAGCCATGTTTTCAGTCTTTTAATAATTCAAAAGGGAAGGAATCAAGTCCTTGATTAATAAACTAAGTACAGCGCATCAAGGAATAAACTAATGCTTTAGTTATATAAGGAAGAGTAGTGGAATTAGCTTGAGATGTCTATGAAATTCTTAGAATTGGCTCCCCCTCCCCGACTCGAACGGGGGACCTGCGGATTAACAGTCCGTCGCTCTAACCAACTGAGCTAAGGGGGAACTAAAGTAGTGATATTATTATGATGATTTGGCTCCCCCTCCCCGACTCGAACGGGGGACCTGCGGATTAACAGTCCGTCGCTCTAACCAACTGAGCTAAGGGGG
>NZ_JBEOOL010000052.1:0-13176 GCF_040309225.1 Pseudoalteromonas sp. GW168-MNA-CIBAN-0100
GGCGACGGTTTTAAAACTTTAGCTGAAGGCCAACGTGTACAGTTTACTGTTACTCAAGGTCAAAAAGGCCCACAAGCTGAGAACATTGTTAGCATCTAATTGCTAAACAATTTAGTGGGTTAGAGATAACCCATTAATATATTTACCTTTATAATTATTTAGTCGAATATCTTCAAAACCTCCTCTGTAAATATTTTCCAAGCGCAATCTCATTTGTATACACAACTCATTAATTAGTACATTTTTAAACACATTTACTACTATCTCTCTTGAGCGAAAGCTTTGTATTGCCTACAATAGCGCATACTTCATTCAATATAGAATATGACCATGAACGACACTACCGCAAAACCTGCTTTACCAGATCGCCTTTCTATTAATCCACGTAGCCCACATCATGTGGAAGAAGTTTTTGAACACGATATTGGTATCACGTTCAACGGCAAAGAGCGTTTTGATGTTGAAGAATACTGCATCAGCGAAGGTTGGATAAAGTTTGCATCTCCAAAAGGCCTTGATCGTCGCGGACAACCACTTTTACTTACAAGAAAAGGCACTGTTGAAGCCTTTTATAAATAAGCTAATACTACTTACTAAAAAAGCGACACCATATTGGGTAGTCGCTTTTTTTGTGCTTGTTAAAAATCATTTAATTATATTAATTTTCGCTTTACCTAGGGCCTGTTTATCTTTCGAGGTTAAATTTGCAGCAGTATGTTTGGTATTTAGGCAAGGCAGAGCCTATGTAGTGTGGTTATTCCCCATAAATAGGCGATAACGCAGCATAAATGCCAAACATGCGCTGCCCTTGGGTTCTGCCTAGGGGCAATTTACTCTTTGTTGCTCGGTTTTTACTTAGCCCACTAGGTTACAAACCTCACGTCGCGATTAAATCGCCCCTAGATTGAACAAATTTTAATCCTGAAAGGTCAACAGGCCCTAGCACCCAATCTAAGCCTTGGATTGCTGTTGTTGGAAATGCGGTTGCATGATTAGCGCCGTCAATAACAACACTTTTTAATTCTATATTGTCACTTTTAAGCGCATTAATTTTTTGCGTTAGCTGCTTAGCACCTTCAACCATATTTTGCCCTTCGCCGAAAGCTGGCGTTTCCATAGATCCAACTGATATATATACCCTTATAGGCAATTTTGGCTTATTCACTTTTAACGCTAATAGTGCATTGTTATCAAACCAAACCGATGGGCTGCCAATAATATAATTGCTAAATAAATCGGGTGTCGTTAATAAAATAGTCGCGCCAAATAAACCGCCTAACGAATGCCCCATGTAGGTTCTTTGTAAGTTACTGGCCCGATAGTTTTTTTCAATAAAAGGGAAAACTGTACTTTGTAAAAACTGAATATGCCCTTTGGCATTACCTGTTTGCTTTTTCCAATCTTTTGCAAAGGTAGGCGTGTAATCTCTAATTCGGCTGTTAGAGCCAGCGGACCCTTTTTCATAGCCAATTGCTACAATAATAGCCTGTTGCATTTTGCCACTATTCATAGGGAATCGTGTAGCCCCAGCAATGATGGGAAAGGTATACGGTGCATCGGTTACATAAATAACTGGATACGTTTTATTAGGCTGCTTTTGGTATGATTTAGGAAGCTGAATATACACAGGATACGCCCGCTCGCTAACGGGCTCAATGAGCTCAACCACGTTACTTCGGGGTATTGAATAAGGGGAATTTAAAACACATTAAGGCGCTTAAAAGCAAAAGAGATTTTAAAATAAGAGGCACTGTATTGGTTAACCTAAGCTAAAAATAAATTAAGTACCTACTTTAAAGTACTTTTAGCGAATATTTAAGCTATCCAAAAAAACAAAGTTTAAATAAAAGATAAAGTGCCAGTATAGCTTTCGTTTAAACCACCAGCACTTATAGCATTAAACCACTTGATCTGGCTCAATGCCTGAACACGGGCAGTTGTCGTCATTCTGTTTAAGACATTGCTGATAATTAAACCAATGGGCTACAGCAATAAACGCTGAGCCTATTAAGGTTAGCGCTTTTTCGACCACTTCATGGCCTAGCAATACGGCAAATATCATAAAAGCTAAGCCTGTTACACCAGACACCATATAACGTGTACGTTTATGTTTTTTACAGCCTAAACTCAATGCCAACAAACTGGTTGGCATTACCGCCGCAAGAATCCATAAATGAAATTGCTCACTATCTATTTGCAGTACAGCAAAACTTGGCAATAACGCTAAAATAACCGGGGTTGCAAAACAATGCACTGTGCACATTACCGATAACCCAATTGCCATACGATCCATAACACTTTGACTCGACTTCATTATTTCCTCTACTAAATCAGTGTCTCCACTCAAAAACGTTACTTTTAATGAGACATTTTAATAACATCAGTTAATTACTATTGATATATTATAACATTACCCCATAATTGATATAATATAACATCTAACAAGGTAGTCAAATGAAACGTAGATCGCAATTAGCTGTTCTCATAGCAGCTTTATTGCCGGCTAGTGTGCTTGCATCCACAATAGAAGGCGTTGTTTTAAACAACAAAGGTAAAGCAGTTAGTAATGCAACGGTAGAAGTTGAAGGCTCAGACCTTAAAGTAACCACCGATGAAAACGGTAAATTTTTTATAACCGAGCTAAAAAATGGCTTAAAAGAGCTTCACGTTGTAGCCCCTGGTTATGCGCATCTTCATCGCGATATAACAATAACTAATGATGAAAACCAATCGGTTACTTTTAATTTAAAGCGCTCGCCTATTGAAGTTATTGATATTGAAGCGACCCCTATTCATATGTCGGCAATGGAATCTGCATCGCCTGTTAGTGTTTTATCTGGCGAACAACTAAGACGACAACAAGCTGCAACCCTTGGCGACAGCCTTGAAAAACTCCCAGGCGTTAATACAAATTTTCACGGTAAAGTAGCCAGCACACCTATTATTCGTGGTTTAAGCGGCCCTCGCGTACTTATTACTCAAAATGGCCTTGATGTAAGTGATGTTTCGCGCGTTGGCCCCGATCACTCTGTTGCATCGGAGGCGTCTACCGCACAGCAAATTGAAGTATTACGCGGCCCTGCAACGCTGTTTTATGGCAGTGGCGCAATTGGTGGTGTGGTTAATGTAGTAGATAACCGCGTACCCACCGACAGCACCACGCGTGGTGAATGGAACCTAGAACATAACTCGGTAGATAACCAAAAAGTGGCCTCGTTTAATGCCACCACAGGTACAGACTCTATGGCTTTTTATGCCGATGCATTTTGGCGTGAGGCCGATGACTACGGGGTACCTGTAGCTGCCGATATAGATAGCGACGGTGAAGGCCATAGTAGCGATTACAAAGTTGAAAACAGTAATGAAGAGTCTGACGGTTTTACTGTTGGCGCTAGCTATTTAATGGATAACGGCTTTATTGGCTTAGCAGTAGAGCAATTTAATCGTCAATACGGTATTCCTGGTCATACGCACGGCGAGGAAGAAGAGGAAGAACACAACGACGAAGAAGAAAGCGTATTTGCTGATTTAGAGCAAACTAAAGTGCAGTTATTAGGTGAGTACAACCTAGATAATAAATGGCTAAACAAAATAAATCTCCGCGCTGGCCATACCGACTACGAACACGCTGAAATTGAGAGCGGAGTTGTTGGCACTACCTTTAAAAACGAAACCAACGAATTACGCATAGACCTACTGCATAACCAATTTAACGAATGGAATGGCGGTATTAGCTTTCATTACAAGCAAAGCGATGTTGAAGCACAAGGTGAAGAGGCCTTTACTCCTCCATCAGAGACCGAAAGCTTTGCTGTAGCGTTAATGGAAGAAAGCCACTTTGGTGATTTTTTAGTGCAGGTAGGTGGGCGTATTGAGCGAGTAACAATTGAAGCAGGCGACGTATTACTGCCAAATATTGACGCTCACGCACACGATGAAGCAGAAGAAGCCGACGAGCATGATCATGACCACGAAGAAAGCGCAGAAACCACTCGCGTATTTGATGTAGAGCATGAATTTACGCCAGTCAGTTTATCGGCAGGGGTAGTATGGGATTTTACACCTAACTATAACTTAGGGCTTTCGGTATCGCGCTCTGAACGTGCACCTTCTGCCTCTGAGTTGTTATCGTTTGGGCCGCATATTGGTACTGGCACTTACGAAGTAGGCGCACTATTTGATTTAGATGAAGATGGCCATTTGGGTTTATCTGAACAAGCAATAGATCTGGAAACAGCCAATAATATCGATTTAACCCTACGTAAAACTCAAGGCGATGTTGGCTTTATTTTAAATGCCTTTTACAACCAAGTAGATAACTACTATTACCAAATAGACACCGGTTTATACGCCGAAAGTGGACACGACCATGGCGATGAAGAAGGCGTTGACGAGCACGACCATTCATCAGAGCTACCCGTTTATTTATTTAAAACAGATGATGTAGTTTTACACGGCTTTGAAGCGCAAATTGCGTGGCAATTAACAGATGAGTTTAAGCTAGATGTATTCTCTGACTACGTTCGTGCACGCCTTAAAGACGGCGGCGACTTACCCCGTACACCACCGCTTCGTTTTGGCAGCGAGCTAAGCTATCAAACAGATAAACTCAGTGCGCATATTCATGTAACTCGCTATCAAAAGCAAGACCGCACAGCCCCACAAGAAACAGCCACAGACGGTTACACCTTAGTTGATGCGAGCATCTCTTACGACCTTTCAGTGTTAAACCAAGATATGTCTGTGTACCTACGAGGCACTAACTTAACAGATACAGAAGCACGCGTGCACAGCTCGTTTGTAAAGGATATAGCGCCACGTCCAGGACGTAGTTTTGCGCTAGGTATTCGCGGTTATTTTTAAGCGTTAAAAAATTATAATTAAAGGAAATAAACATGAAAAAACTATATCAATTAAAGCTTATTACACTCGCTATTAGCGCTATATTTATTACGGCCTGTGGCGATGCCCAAACCAACATTGTGGAAAAAGATCCTATTGTTGTAGAAGACGAGCACGAGCATGATGATGATGATGATGATGATGATCACGACCATGACGACGGCTATACCATAGACTCACTTGGCAGACTTGCCGTTCTGGCAGGTGACAGTAACGAAGCTAACTTTTTTGATTTAGACAACAACGAATTACTTGATACATTTACACTAAACAATGACTCAAACACGTTATCTGCATCACCAGGCTTTCGTTATGCTGTTATTGCTAATCGTACTCAAGATTACCTAGGGTTTATAGACGGCGGTATGTGGCGCGAAGATCACGCAGAGCACTTGCATGATTATGAGCAAGGCCCTGCGTTTAGCAGCTACGAGCTAACAAGTGGTAGTCGCCCTACACACTTAATAACTCACGACGGCCAATTAGCAATATTTTACGATGGCGATGCAGAAACCGGTACGCCTGCCTCAGTAGAAGTGCTAACCGATAACGATATTACCAATACAACAGCTAAACTAACGGGCATTAACTACGACATTAACATGCATGGTGTAGCTGAGCCTCGCGGCGAGCATTTACTCTCAACCATTCGCCGCGACGATGCAAGTAATACATCTAATGCCAAAGTACTTCCCGATCAAGTGGGTGTTTATCATCTTCACGATGGTAATTACGAACTAGAGCAAACGTTAGAAATAACCTGCCCCGATTTACACGGCGCAGCACAAAATCACGATTATGTTGTATTTGGTTGTGGCGATGGTGTATTGATTGCCCATCAGCAAGGTGATGTATACAGCGCTCAAAAAGTTGTAAATATAGATGCCGTAGGCGATCAGCGCATTGGTACTTTGTACGGCCATAAAAACAACGACACAATTTTTGGTATTGCCGCAGGGCATGATGGCAGTGGCTCAGTATTACTGAGTATTCATTCTGAAAATGCCGAAATGGAAGAAGTAGAATGGCAACTTGCTGATGGCGCAAGTGCTGTTTCTTATTCTTTTTCAGCCAGTGGTGAACACTTTTTAATACTCGACAGCCTAGGCTTTTTAAATGTACTTACTGGGCATGAACATGACGGTGAAATGCACTGGGAGCTTGCAGGCCAAGTAGATATTACTCAAGCAGACGTAACCAAAATGCCCGAAGGAATGAGCTTTAGTATGACAGTGGCGCAAAGTGGTCAGTTTGCTTATATTGCCGACCCAATTACTCAACACATAGTGCAAGTGCACCTAGAAGACCTAGAAATTGAAAGTGAGCTAGAGTTAACTTTTCCACCTGCAAGCATTACCTGGTTAGGGATTGCACAAGAAACAGAAGATGAAGATCACGACCATTAATTTAAAACTAACGCTTTAAGTTAAAGCCACAAAACAAAAAACCCGTAATTAGGTTTACTAATTACGGGTTTTTACAGCTATTTATTTAGCTCTATTGTTACTTACGGCGCCAGCCACTCCATACATCATCTACATCATCGGCTTTATTTTTTTTCTTTTTCTTGCCTGTGCCTTCTGGTTTTGCCATTGGCTTTTCATTTTTAAGCGCATCAGCTGCATCAAGATTAGCTTGGTTTACAGCAAAACCGGTTACTTCTTCACGTTCAAGACGTAGTTTGTTTTTCTTCTCGATTACTTTAAAGTGATGCAAGTCTTCATAATCAACCAATGAAAGTGCTAAGCCTACTTCACCAGCACGGCCGCTTCGGCCAATACGATGCATGTAATCAGCAGGACTGCGTGGTAGATTAAAGTTTATTACCACTGGCAGCTTTTCAATATCCAAACCACGTGCAGCAATATCGGTTGCGATAAGTACTTCGATTTCGCCCGCTTTAAATTTTTCTATTACACGAGTTCGCTCACTTTGGCCTTTATCGCCATGGAAAACTTGTGCATTAACACCGCGTTTTTCAAGCTTAGCCGCTAAATGCTCACAGTCTTTTTTAGCGTTCACAAAAATCAGCGCTTGGCGCCATTTATGCGTTTTAATTAAATGTGCTAAAACTGTGGTTTTTTCACCTTTGTTTACGGTAAAAACACGCTGTACTAAGGTGCTTTCATCTTTGTTTTGTACTTGTATTTCAACTGGGTCGTTTAAAATCTCTTGCGTTAATAGCTTAACTTGCTCAGGGAAAGTTGCTGAAAACAACATGGTTTGTTTTTTAGCAGGCATTAACGCTAAAAGGTCAGCCAGCTCTTCGGTAAAGCCAAGGCTTAGCATACGGTCGGCTTCATCAAGCACAAGCGTAGTTACATTATCGAGCTTAATCGCATTGCTTGAGATTAAATCAAGTAAGCGACCAGGTGTTGCCACAATAACATCGGCGCCGCCGCGCAGTGCCTGCATTTGTGTATTAACCGACACACCACCAAACACGGCCACCGTTTTAATTGCACCATTAAAGTTAGCAGAATACGATTTAACGCTATCGGCCACTTGCGTAGCAAGCTCACGCGTCGGTACTAAAATAAGCCCCGTTACAAAATTACCTTTGCTGGCAGTATTTTTAGCGCCCTGCTCAAGGAAAGCTTTTTGCAACATAGGTAATGCAAACGTTGCTGTTTTACCCGAGCCAGTATTTGCCCCTGCAATTAGGTCACTACCCGCAAGCACGCTAGGTATAGCCTTAGCTTGAATAGGTGTTGGCTGGGTATATTCCAAATCGGTTAATCGAGCTAATAGCTCTGGAATAAGGCCAAGTTCGGAAAAAGTGCTAGGGCTTGTGGCTGAGGTCATAAAATTGTGGGCTTATTGCTAAAAAAGTAGCCTGTAATTTTAGCGTATTTGGCGCTTATTAAGTAGGGGTTAGTGATTTAAATATCTTTATCGACTAATTGCTTGAACACACGACCAACTTGATCATAACTTGCATAATTGTCAAAATCTTTACGTTCAAACACATAGCGGCGAGAACGCTTTATTTTTTGATAAATACGGTCAGTTGCAGTCATGGCTAATTCTCCTACGTTATGATTTTTTAATATAGCTTGAATCAAACACTGTTTAAAAATAATACGGCATAAATAAAATAAAAAACACGACAAAAACCATCAATGACATACACATAACTTCATGTTTAAAAGAATTATAAATACATCCTCTAATACAGACATGAATTTATAATTGCAATCGACCTAATTATTTACAAAACGTTATTAAGCACCGTAATAATGATCTTTGAAGTTACAATATCTAAATTAACTATTTCCTTACAAAATTAGGGGATAAAAATTAAAGTAATTGGGCTGATTTAAATCTACTCTTTAGTGCTGAACGGTTTGAATAACGTGCCAGCAACTCATTTGTTTTCACTTTAAATTCAGCACTGTGATGCTGCATTTGAGCTAACTCAGACAAATCGACTAATATCATAATCGCTTGGTCATAGGGCTTGGCTTGCTTTTGCTCTATCAACTCCAGCACCGTTTGCCAAAGCTGCGTTTGTTTAGGTATAAGAGATGTAAGGTATGCCAAGCGCTCTTGCTGCTTAGCTTCAGCTATCGCTGCTACACGCTGCGATTTTATTTGCTCCGCTTGCTTTAATAAAGAACTCACTGTTACGGGATCAGAAGATGCAACTTCATCGGTATTGAGCGTCAAACGCTGGGTGAGTTTTTCCACTAACAATGGTTCTGCATCCAACAATCGTTGCAACCAGTCGGTGCACTCTTGTGCTGATAAACTACCCAAGGTCATTAACTTAGGCACACCTGAAAGCTCAGGGCTACATTTAGCAACAGCAGTAATCAAGTCTCTCTCTAATTCAAATAACTCAGCTAATGCTTGCAACGATGGTTCAAGAGAGTTAAAACCAGCAGGTATCATCATGCTAGCGGCAGCAACATCACTTTCCCATTGCACTACTTTTAGCCACATTAAATACAATGGTCGATAATCACCATTAAGTATCATGGCACGGATGTCTGCTATTTCAGCCAGCTCACACCTACCTTCAATCCAACGACCACCTTCTTCATCAAAACTAATATCAAGCACAATTGAATCTGGCTCTTCGTACACACTAATCAAATCAGTAATGCTAAATACCCGTAATTTATCTACATCCACTAACCCTGCGGGTAACCGAATTAATAGCTGCACAGCTCCCCAATTGGCTTGATACAGCGCCAAATCAAAACCATACAATAACACCGTGTTTATATCTTCGGGGAAGTCACTATAGTGATATTGATATTGCGCGCTATAAGCGGTAACTTGCGCCCGTGAAGATAAACCTTGCATGTGCTGTTTTTGTTGATGCGTTAAAGGGGCATCAATGGCTTGAAATTGATATAACTGGTATTCACTCATAACAAAAATCACAGAAAATAATAATGCACCGAGGCTAACGAGAAATACTTTTTAAGGCAAATATATTGGTCTCATATACCTAAATAATCATTCGCCTCAGCCGACTTTTTTATGAAGAAAATTAAAAATCAGATTCCCAAAACGTACTTTTATCCTTCATAGTTCTACTACTTAGTGTGCTTTGTAACTCAGAGCATTTCGATAAAAAGTTAAAGTTCGACATCCTTGATTGGAAATAGTGAAATGTATCTGCTAATTGCTACTATTGCTTTTTCGTTATGGCGCGCAACGCGGCGATACTGTCTTGTAGCCCTTGTTCTTCTTTTAAAGCTCGGCGCTTTGCTTCATAGTTTTCATAAGCCTGTTTAGCTTTAATATCTGCCTGTTGTTTCGAAATATGCCCTTTGCCTTGCAATACATTTCGATCATTAAATTCAAGAAAGCTATCTAGTTTTTCATCCCAATCATTTAAAAACACTTGCTTACGACGTAGTGCTTGATCTTCAGCAAAATCAAGCCACATAGTAACAATTCTATTTAACTCGCTAACTTCTTCTTGGGTCAAATAATTTTTAGCGATGGTCACATCGCCTTTACGTACTTCATCACCTTTAAAAACGGTTAATCCTGCATTGGGTTTATCGGCATCTACGCGTGTAACAATAAGCTCAGCTGCGGTCATACCGGTTGTGGCATAGTGTAATTTGTTTTGAATACTTTGAAAAAAATGTGTTGTTTCTTTATTGCTGGGCTCGTAATCTGCAGCCATCGCAAATATCTCACGCACCCGTAAATACACTCTACGTTCACTGGTGCGAATATCACGAATGCGTTCAAGCATTTCATCAAAATAGTCTGGCACTAAAGAGTTATCAACGGCTGGGTTCTTTAACCTTTCATCGTCCATTGCAAACCCTTTAATAAGGTACTCTTGCAAGGTTTGCGTGGCCCAGCGTCTAAATTGGTTACCTCTATTTGACCTAACTCGGTAACCAATGGCAATAATCATAGCAAGGTTATAGTGCAGCTTGTTGCGCTCCACAGATCGACCGCCTTCCATTTGAACTTGTAAGTAATGCTTACAAGTTAAATTTTGTTCAAGTTCGCCTTCATCAAAAATAGCTTTAATATGCTGAGTAATAGCCTGAGGTGTTACTTGATACAGCTCTGAAATTGAAGCTTGTGTTAACCACAAGGTATCAGATTCAAAACGGCACTCAACCCTTGCTTTACCATCTTCAGAGGTAAAAAAAAGAAACTCACCATTCGGCGCTTTTTCATCCGATATTAATTCAGTCATTTTTTATCCGTTACATTCAGTTAAACTAAGTTTGCCTGTTAACATGTTTTTCCTAGTTTTTTCAAAACCTAATTGAATTAGCTGCTTTGCTACTTCTCAATCGTGTTCAAATTTTACTATGATCTTTAGATGTCAGGTCCACAGCCTCTGATTGCAATCTTAGTAGAACTACCTTTGTAATTACAAATAATAAAATTACGCACTCTTATTTTCTTCAACCACCGCATTAGCGAAAATGGCCAACCCCAAAAGGGCATTCATCTGCGGCTCTATCAAGTAGGTTTTTCATGGTTGGATAAGTTGAAAAATACAGCCTGCAATTTTAGCGTATTTAGAGCTTATGAAGTAGGGGTTAGTGATTTAAATGTCTTTTAGGTAACAGCAGCAAGTTTTGAGCTACAAGTTACGAACAGGTTTGTGATATTTATAGGCTTAGGTTTATCCCGCGCTTAATTAATGTGTTTAGAACAATCCTTTTATTCTAGGTGCTTGAATGAATTAAAGGTTACCCAATAAGCTTTTTCTGGAATCGATGGATTACCTAAATCCAATGCATCAGATGCCTCAATAAACTGTTTTGTCAGTTTTGGGATACTCATTTACGATAACTCAATACCCTATTGCCAACTTTAAGATTTCGGTTAAATTGCTTAGAGTTCCAGCTGTATTTGATGGACGCAGGT
Organism: Pseudoalteromonas sp. GW168-MNA-CIBAN-0100; assembly: GCF_040309225.1. NCBI lineage: Bacteria > Pseudomonadati > Pseudomonadota > Gammaproteobacteria > Alteromonadales > Pseudoalteromonadaceae > Pseudoalteromonas > Pseudoalteromonas sp. GW168-MNA-CIBAN-0100. The sequence goes on from NZ_JBEOOL010000052.1 coordinate 11,266, forward strand.
ATTTGGGTAGATTTACCGTTAATGCTCCTCAATGACATCGCATCCATCTCAAAGTCTACACCGCGTAACTTTAAAATTTCACGCATGATCGCATCAGTGCCGCCAGGGCTTGTTGGCATCGGACTGTTAGTAAGACTATTAATCATTGCTTTAGTATATAAACCATAGCCAATTTTCATCAGTATGCCTTTATCGACTAATTGCTTTAACACACGACCAACCTGATCGTAGCTTGCATAATTGTCGAAATCTTTACGTTCAAACACATAGCGGCGAGAACGCTTTATTTTTTGATAAATACGGTCAGTTGCAGTCATGGTTAATTCTCCTACGTAATGATTTGTTTTAGTATAACCCAAATCACCTCTGCCTAAAAATAATACGGCACTGAAAAAAGAAAAAAAACGGCAAAAAAAATCAAGATAAAAACATAAGCTGTTGTTTATATGAAGATATAAATAAGTTAAACAAAACTGACATAAACTATAAATTGCAACCGACCTAACTATTGATAAAGCCTTAGTAAGCAACGTAATAATGTTCGTTAAATAAGAATCCATCAACTAAGTTGACAATATTATTAGCTCTTACTCAGTCCTGCTTGCAACCTAGCTTTTGTTTCTTTTAAGTAATTTATATAAGGATATGAGTCGTCTGCAATCTCTAAAGCAGACTCCATCTGTTCAAGCGCTTGGCGAGTATCACCCTGCATTTCATAGCCATAAGATAAGGCTGAAAACGCATCGACTGATTTTGGGTGATTTTTTATATTGTACTTAAACACTTCAATAGCACGGTCAAATTGCTTGCTGCCCGTTAAGTTATAACCGAGTGATCTAACAGCGCGATCCGGTGGCGCAATCTGCTCGCCCCATTGTTGAGATAAGTTTTGATAATAAGCATCAATAGAGGCTACATCGTCAGTTAAATCACTTATGGGCATTTGTTTGGGTAAAAATAAATGATGGTAAGCATTAAAGGCCCCAGCGGCAGATGTTAAGTTATGCGATACATTTTCAAATGCGTCACTGAAAAAGCGTAAATTTGGCAAGCTATTAGATTGTAAAGCTTACTGCAGCTCATTATATCGCTCACGCATTAAGCCAGTTTCTTCGCCAATATTTATATAAACATAGTTATTCAGGTCTTTTGATTTATTGATAAACGACTTAGTCGCTTTTACCGGTGCGCCATAGTTCCACCAAACGGCAGGGCTGTAAGCAATATGCGCTTGGAAAAGCTCAGGGTTAGCTTGCATAGTATAAAGTGCAAACACGCCTGCTGCTGAGCCTCCAGCAATCACATTAAAGTTGTGCGTACGATAGCTTTTATTAATCAAGGACATAAGCTCTTGCTCAATAAATGCTAAAAACTTTGCTGCGCCTCCGCCTTCACCTACCGGGCCTTGTGGCTCTTTATTAACTGTGGGGTATAAATCTCTTAAGCGATTAGTGTTTTCAATAGCGACAATAATAACCTCAGGCGCACGATTATTATTTTGCAGCCGATCCATTACAACACTTATAAGCGGTATATTACCCGCGCCATCTAGGCGATAAATTACAGGATAAACTTTGTCTGCATTAGCTTGGTAACTCTTTGGAAGTTGAACTACAACGGTACGTAGCTCATTTAAAATTACTGAATTGATAGTATGTGTTTGTTGCGTATAGCTAATGGTTTGCTGTTTTAAATCAGGCTCAGCTGGTGTGTTATTAGAAACTATAAATAAGCTACATATAAAAATAGCAGTGAATAAACGCATAGCTAATCCTTTAGAAAATAGTGTGTTATTTAATCTAACAGGCTTTGAGGTACAAAAAAAGGCGCATTGAGCTGTCTCTTATACACAAATCCCTGCTAAGAAATTAGCGGGGATTTTTTTGAACTAAATCTCAATGTCATGATCAG
>NZ_JBEOOL010000053.1:0-12938 GCF_040309225.1 Pseudoalteromonas sp. GW168-MNA-CIBAN-0100
GAGCTGGATTCGAACCAGCGAAGGCTGAGCCGTCAGATTTACAGTCTGATCCCTTTGGCCGCTCGGGAACCCCTCCAATGCAACGGCGCTGATAATAGCAAATTGCGTATTTAAGTAAAGAAAAAAGCTAAAGAAAATTGAAATAAAGCCGATAAATATCTATCAGTTACCACAATCGGCTAAAGACTATGCAAATAGATGATTTGTTAATCACAGAGAGTCAGTTAAACAGTAGACTCAATAATAGTGTGCATGAAAATCGCCGTGGCGAATTTGCACTATTATTAGCGATGCTGTCACATGACGCACTCGACTTTAGTCAATTTCATTTACCAAAAACTGAAATAGATAATTTAGTTATAGAAGAAGAGGCGTTAAGAAAGCAATTTGGCGCAGGTCCAAAGCAACTTTTAGCCCCTGATGAATATAACATGTTGGTTGGACAGTTTAATGCATCATTAATATCTCAAGAAGGGGAACGCTGCGGTATGACAAGTATTAAGCTAAGGCAATGCTTAAACCCTGAACCACTTGCGATTAGAAATGATGATAAGCATATTCCACTTAATATAATAGATAACTGTGAGCTTGCTGTCAGAAGAAGAATTAAAAGCGAACAAACGCAACTTGCTAATCCTCCTATAGATGCAGCTGCTTTTTACGACAGCCTTAATAATGATGCAATACATCAACCACTTCAGCTTATTGCGGTGTGATATATGATTGTAATAATCATCAGTTAATATATGCTTTATAACGGGTCTGCTTTATATATTTGCTAATAATTGATTTAATGAAAAAAAAGCATCCAAAAATTAAATGCAATTGCTATAATGGCGTCAAATGGTATGACATGAAATGCCATTATCATTAAACCAAGGTAATTAGGAACGTAATGAAGAAAACATTCACGCTAAATCACGAGAAAATCAAATACCCTCGTATGGTTGATGCTGCAAAGCACGAAGTGAAAAAATATTTGAAAAGAGAGCGTAATAAAACGCTACCTGAAGATGCTGACTATTGGGCATTTGACTGTAAGTTTGGTAACACAGCTGAAGATGCGCAAGTTGTGCACGTTGCTGAATTAAGTAACCAAATTGGCGAAATTGAAAAGCAAGGTTTGACCTCTTTCTACGTAGAGATTTTAGCTCGACCTGCTCAACGTCAACAGTTAGATTTAGATGATGACGAATAATACTTAACTAAATTAAGTATTCAAAGTTATAAAATGAGCCCAAGTGGCTCATTTTTTGTTTTTATGCAATAAAGATTTACTAAAAAGCATTTTTATTAGTAACCAATAAGTAGAACCCCTCTTAATTAACATTTGCATAACAAAATGTGATGCTATAGGCTGTTTTTAATTAAAAAAACAAAACATTTTTACTATGCCAATAAATTACTCTGACCATCAATTAAAACTAAGTTTAAAGAATTCTAAAGTACTTGTCGTTGACGATCAGTTATTAAGCTTAATCGTATTGAAAAAAATATTATCTGAGCATTTTAATGTGACAACTGCTGGAAGTGGTGAAGAGGCGATAGAAATTTGTAATGTTGATTTACCTGATATTATCCTACTCGATATTAATATGGGTGGAATGAGTGGTATTGATACATGTTTAAAATTAAAAAATAATACTGAAACACAGGATATCCCAGTTATTTTTGTTACATCCTTTGAAAACGAAGAAGAAGAGTGCTGGGAAGCCGGAGCTGTCGATTTCATTAAAAAGCCGATTAAAAAAGAAACATTATTTAGAAGAGTTCGTGCGCATATAACGTTAAAATTACAACATGACTTACTCAATCAAAAAGTATTTCTAGATGATTTAACAAAGGTATTCAATCGTCGTTATTTTGATGCGCATTTTTCTAAAATGGAACGAAGCGCCTTACGAGAAAAAGTCGACTATGCACTATTACTCATCGATATAGATTACTTTAAGCAATACAACGATCTTTATGGTCATGTGCAAGGCGATACGGTTTTAAACCTTGTTGCACAAACTATTACTAATAGTTTGCAAAGGCCAACCGATTTTGTTGCGCGTTACGGCGGCGAAGAGTTTGTAGTTGTTCTACCGCATACAAGCACTGAAGGTGCAATTTGTGTTGCTGATAAAATTAAACAAAATGTGGTCGATTTAGGAATATTACACAGATATTCAGAATATGACTTTGTGACTATTAGTATTGGCGGTGCAACCCTACAACCGTACGTAAATAACAAAAACACCTTGCAGATCGCAGATGAAAAAATGTATGAGTCTAAAATGCAAGGTCGTAACCAAGTGTGTTTTTAAGTTTAGCTAGCTAATAAATCACTTTGACACTTAAAAACACCTTGTAGGTGATAAATATTAAATAAGATTATTTATTACACGCTATGACATTTTTTGTACTTTTTATTGCTACCACATGGGCAGTCATCATTTCTGCCCACTTTAATATCTTCAACAGGATATATAGTGCCATCTAAATAACGCCATTGAGTGTTTTCTTTAATAAACTGCGATCTTTCGTGAAGCTCACAAAATAAGTTTTGATAAAAATATTGGGCTTTAAATTCTACAGTGCCGGTATCGCCATCATGGCTTGACCCAATTACATCAAGATTTATAAATCGACAGCTGTTAGCAAAATCATTGATTTCTTTAACCGGATTTTCAGCTTGTTTTTCTTTTGCGTAGGTTTGATAAACATATTCTGCATTTTTAATAACATAAGCACTGAATCGTGAGCGCATAAGTTGTTCAGGAGAGTCAGCTTGCTTAACAGATAAGTGAAGTGGCTCGCAGCAATCGGCATAATTGTGCCCACTGCTGCAAAAACATAATGTGGTATTGAGTGAAGTCATAATAATAATACAAAGTCTAAAACATTAGTCTAACAAGCTTATTGGGCGAGTGATATCTCTGTTGTTTGAGACTTTTTAGTAAAACAGTATAGTTTTGTATTCGTTTTACTTAAATCGAACGATAGATTCGTAAGTAGTTGGTTATTAACTATATCGGTCCAGGTAATTACCGCTGCAAAGTTTCCGTTATGTAATGCAGAATTTAATACATACTCTAAATTTACTAGGTGCTTCTGTCTAATAACAAGTAATTTACTTGTATCAATAGAGCATGAGTCAAGTAAAGCTTTGCTCGGTACATGATCTGGAGCAATTAGTAACGTCCATGCATTAGAGCTATTGTATTGGTGTAATACTTTTAAAAGCTCAAAGGTCGCTGAAATTTCATCTTCAATTTGAATCAAATTCACGCAATCGCTTTGCTCATCTTGTTGGTAACTTTTAACTGTTCTTACGGTAATAGGCTGTAACATAATTTCACTCACTGGGTTTTTATACAGTATTCATATACAGTAGTTTATACAGTGCTTTCGTGCAAGCCTTTTATGCTATTTATTTGTACAGTTATTCAGCTTTTGATCATTGTTTTTATTTTTTGAATTTATAATTCTTTATTAATCAGGTTGTTATAGGGTTGTTTTTGAGAAGGTATTCTAAAAATAAATTTTTGCGTAGTGTCTTCATTTTGGGGTTTTATACTGTATAGGATTATCTTTGTAACCATATACAGTATTTTTTTACACTGCATACAGTACTTCTATCATGGTTAGCTTATGTGTTTTCACTCGTGCGAGGGATCATATGAGAAAACTGGAGTTGGTGGATTTGTTCGTACAAACTTGCCGCATAACATTGAGCATCTTTAAATCGCTTAGTTTCGATATGTTTGCGTATATCTGTAACCGCTGCAGTGGCAGGGGCGTACCCTTGGCTACTTGCTAAGCTTAACCAAGCTACAGCATGAAATACACTTTGTGGCACGCCTTCACCTTTCACAAAGAATAAACCTAAATAAAACTGTGCTCTATGGTTTCCCGCCATTGCAGCAAGCCGCATCCATTTTGCAGCCAATGGAGCTTGATTATTTTTTAAATAATATAGGGCTTTATTTAACGTACTTTGCTCATCTTTTTTATTATCAACGGGCACAGAGGTATTTTCGGGTTGAGTAACAAAACCTAAAATATTATCTAGCTGTTGCTCTAAGTCTTGCTCACAAGGTGTTGTTTTAAGCATATTGGTTCATTTATTATTTTAACTACTCTAACAGTTTAGTATATAGCAAGGTAAAATGTCCTGTAAAAGATAATTTTTATGTTAAAATCTCGCCACTTTTTACTATCACAAGTTTATTATGTTCGAAGCCTTATTTAAACTGAGCGAAAATAATTCAACAGTTAAACGCGAATGCGTTGCTGGCCTAACTACCTTTATAACTATGGTATACATTGTATTTGTAAACCCGGCTATGCTCGCAGAGGCTGGGATGGATCAAGGGGCTGCATTTGTAGCGACATGTATAGCAGCTGCGATAGGCTGTTTTATAATGGGTTTATGGGCTAACTATCCATTAGCATTAGCGCCTGGTATGGGACTAAATGCCTTTTTTACGTATGGTGTCGTATTAGGAATGGGTTATACCTGGCAAGCCGCGTTAGGGGCTGTATTTATGTCGGGTTGTATATTTTTGTTTTTAAGCTTATTTAAAGTCAGAGAGTGGATTATTAATGCCATACCTCTGGTGCTCAAGCGAGCAATCGCAACGGGTATAGGTGCTTTTTTAGCATTAATTGCCCTTAAAAATGCAGGCATTATCGTCTCAAGCCCGGCAACATTAGTGCAGTTGGGCGACATTACTTCTCCAGGACCGTTATTGGCTATATTAAGCTTTTTTGTAATTGCAGCACTTTTATACCGCGACTTTAAAAGTGGCGTGCTTATTAGTATTTTATTAGTGACTGGCATTGCTCTAAGTTTTGGGCTTGTTGAATATCACGGTGTTATGGCTATGCCACCATCAATAATGCCTACTTTTATGCAGCTAGATTTTGCAGCCGCTTTTGATATATCAATGATGAGTGTTATTTTTGCTTTCTTGTTTGTCGATCTTTTTGATACTTCGGGTACATTAGTTGCGGTAACTCAAAAAGCAGGTTTAGCTGATGAAAAAGGTAACATGCCTCGTTTAGGGCGCGCATTAAGTGCTGACAGCTCAGCAACAATTGCAGGTGCGATGCTAGGTACGTCTACGACTACATCGTATATAGAATCGGTTGCTGGTGTATCTGTTGGCGGACGTACTGGCTTAACAGCTGTAGTTGTAGGCATTTGCTTTTTACTAATGATGTTTTTTGCACCGCTTGCACAAATGGTACCGGCTTATGCTACGGCAGGCGCTATTTTATATGTCGCTGTTCTGATGCTGCAAAATTTAAAGTTTGTAAACTGGGATGATATGACCGATGCAATTCCTGTTACTGTGGTATTACTAATGACACCATTAACGTTTTCGATTGCGCACGGTATTGCACTTGGTTTTATATCTTACACGGCGGTTAAAGTCTTGTGCGGTAAGCAAGATCAAGTCAGTATTAGTGTTTGGATATTAACAGCCTTGTTTGTTTTCAAGTTTGCATTTTTGTCTTAATAGCTAACAAAAAACACAAAAAAGCCTGCACAAATTTTAATTTGTGCAGGCTTTTTAATGCTTTTATAAAAGCACTACCATTTCTTTTTAGGAGCAAACAGTATATCTAAGTCGTCTTGCTCTTCTTCTGTTTTCTTTTTAAGTGCGCTTGCATTAGAAGCTCGCAGTTCAACACTAATTGCTTCTAAGTAACCCTCAACTTCCAAGCGTTTTGAAGTTACGTATTCATCAGAGTAGGTGACTGCACTGAGTGTTGCCTGCGCTTTTTCAAAGTATTGTCTTGCAGAGCCAACCATACTGGCTGAACGGGCGGATAGGCCCCGTTTTATTTGGCTTTCAATATTAATACGCAGTTGTAGTTTTTCGAGACGTTTATCTTCAAGAACAAAAACTTGGCTATCAATACGACCTTTGCTGTGTTCAGAGCGTAAAATTGAGCGTAATTTTTTAATGCCTTGAATTAGGCCTACAAGTTGTTTGTCATTACTCGGTAGCGTTAAAGCTTCACTGCTATTATCTTGAACTGGATTAGATAAGTGCGTTTTTGCTTCACTTAAGCGGCTTTTAAGTGCTTTAGATGTTTGCGAGTTAGTAACCATTGTATTTAAAGCTTCGTAAATACGGCGCTGTAATGTACGAATTAGATTTTCAGAAAGGGGGATGTTAGCACTATTCATTAGTGCCTCTTCTGTTTCTTCTATTATAGCTTTTTGTTTTGTAAGCTCTTTACGGCGTTCTGCCTCTTGTTTTTCTTTGTGTTGTTGTACAGCACTTACCCAAAGTGCAATCACAATCAATGCAACTATAAGCACTATTATAATAGAAACGATCATGGTGTAATTCTCGGATATATAACCTAATTATTTAATCTTACATTAAATATACGTTAACAGGGTAGCTTTGCGCCGATTAACTTAAAAAATATACCAAAAAATTGATAGGTTGAGCTCTTTATAAACTGCAGTAAGCCTAAGGGCTTATAAACTAAAGCTGAATAATCATCGCTACCTGAAGCATATTTATTATGCTAGCCTTGAGCTCTAATCAGATAATTGCACACCTAAAGACCTAAAGTGCTATTTTACGTAAATAACACTTGGTTTTAAGCGGTATTGCCTTTATAAATAATATGAATAATAACGTTAAAATTTGCAGCCATGAAATTACAACAACTCAGATACATCGTAGAAGTACAAAATCATAAATTAAATGTTTCAGCGACTGCTGAGAGTTTATTTACCTCGCAGCCAGGAATTTCTAAACAAGTACGCATGTTAGAAGATGAGTTGGGTGTGCAAATTTTTGGTCGCAGTGGTAAGCATTTAACGCATGTAACCGGTGCCGGCGAAGATATTATTAATATTTCTCGTGAAATACTCTCTAAAGTAGAAGGTATTAAAGCCGTTGCTAATGAGCATACGCTACCTGATCAAGGTAAGTTAAATATTGCTACAACACATACCCAAGCTCGTTATGCTTTGCCTAACGTAATTCAAGGGTTTATGAAAAAATACCCTGCGGTATCGCTTCATATGCACCAAGGTACTCCACAGCAAATATCGGATGCTGCAGCACGCGGTGATGCCGATTTTGCTATTGCAACAGAAGCACTGCATTTGTATTCAGATTTAGTTATGCTGCCTTGCTACCATTGGAATCGCAGTATTGTTGTCGCTAAAGACCATCCGTTGGCTAAAAAGGCAAATAGTTTAACCGTTGCTGATATTGCTCAATATCCACTCATTACATATGTATTTGGTTTTACGGGCCGCTCAGAGTTAGATAAAGCGTTTAGCGCACACGGGCTTGAACCACACATTGTATTTACCGCAACCGATGCTGATGTTATAAAAACATACGTACGACTGGGTTTAGGAGTTGGTGTTGTTGCTTCAATGGCGATAGATCAAGTGAGCGATACCGATTTAGTGTGTATTGATGCAAGCCACTTATTTGAAGCTAGTACGACCAAAATTGGTTTTAGAAAGGGCAGCTTTTTACGTACTTATATGTATGATTTTATCGAACGTTTTGCACCGCACTTAACTAAAGAGCGAGTAGAGCGAGCAAGCTTATTACGTAACCAAGATGACGTAGATAAGTTATTTGCAGATATAGAGTTACCCGTTAAATAATGTCACTACATTAAATGAATAATAAAAAAGCCGCCTATTTTAAAAATAGGCGGCTTTTTCTTTTTATAGCGAGCTGATTAACATTCGATAATATTAACAGCCAATCCACCGCGAGCGGTTTCTTTATATTTAGTTTTCATATCGTTACCAGTTTCAAGCATGGTTTTAATCACTTTATCAAGCGATACCTTTTGCTCGCCACTGCCACGTATAGCTAAACGTGAAGCGTTAATTGCTTTAATAGCGCCCATTGCATTACGTTCAATACACGGTACTTGTACTAAGCCACCAACAGGGTCGCACGTTAGGCCTAAATTATGTTCCATACCAATTTCTGCTGCGTTTTCTACTTGCACAACATTGCCACCAACAATTTCTGTTAATGCGCCTGCAGCCATAGAGCACGCAACGCCGACTTCACCTTGGCAACCTACTTCGGCACCCGATATAGAGGCATTCTTTTTATATAAAATACCAATAGCAGCAGCGGTTAATAAATAACGCGTGGCTATATCGCGGTCTACTTCTTTCACAAATGTGTGATAGTACATAAGCACAGCCGGTAAAATACCCGCAGCACCATTAGTTGGTGCGGTAACTACACGGCCACCTGCAGCGTTTTCTTCGTTTACGGCAAGGGCAAATAAATCAACCCAGTCCATTGCACGAAGCGGGTCGTTACTGACCTCTATATTTAGTTTTAAGTATAAGCTGGGCGCACGGCGTTTTACTTTTAAGCCGCCAGGTAAAATACCTTCGGTGCGCATACCACGGTCAATACAAGCCATCATTACTTTCCAAATATGGAACAATGTGTCTTTTACTTCGTCTTCAGTGCGCAGTGTTTTTTCGTTTTTCATCATCAAGGTAGAAACACTAAACCCAGACTCTTTACACATCTCTAGTAGTTCTTTTGCGCTACCAAATGGGAAGGGGGCTGGATTTTCTTCTCTAATATCGAGGGCTGCTTGTTTTTCGTTTTCAAACTCTTCGTCGGTAACAATGAAGCCACCGCCAATAGAGTAATATACTTTGCTGTAAATTTTTTCGCCGTTGTTTGAGGCGATAATTTCCATTGCATTAGAATGCTTAGGCAGTGTTTTACGACGATGAAAAACAATAGCACCTTGTTTTGGGAATTTGGCTTTATGTGTTTTGTTTAAATAAATAACCTGATCTTTTTCAATGGTCGCTAAAATGTCGTCGACTAAATCGGCATCAATTGTTTCAGGATCGTAACCGGCTAAACCAAGAATTACGGCTTTACCCGAGCCATGGCCAACACCTGTTTGACCAAGAGAGCCATAAAGCTCTACTTTAATATCGGTAACATTTGCTAATAATTGTTGTTCTTGTAGGTCATTAACAAATAAGCGTGATGCGCGCATTGGGCCAACGGTGTGTGATGACGAAGGGCCAATACCAATGCTAAACATATCAAATGCACTGATCATAATGTGTGTGTCTCTACTTTGTTTTATCAGCACGAAGCTGCTCTTTGAACGGTCGAGCATGATAACGTGGAATTGTGATTGTGTAACTACTAATAACGAAGATTTAAACTGGTAAGGCGAGTTGTTTTGTAAAGTTTTTTATAATGCTTGCAGTCGCACCCCAAAGTAAACCATGCGGCGTTTTAAAACCTTGCAAAATAACCGTTTTCCCAAATCGTTGAAAAGGTAAGGGTTGCCAGTTAGCTTCGTTATTTAATTCAGTAACAGAGAGCAAAAAGCTCGCTTGTACTTCATTATAGTCATTTTCCCAGGTGGTGTTTTTTTTGAGTAAACCCACATAGGGGCTAATACTAAAACCCGTTAAGGTTGAATACTCAGGTAAGTGACCTAATACATTAACGTTGCTTTGGGCAATATTTAGCTCTTCTTTTAGTTCGCGAAGTGCTGTGGTGCGAAGGGTAATGTCGCTTACTTCAAACTTGCCTCCGGGCAAACAAATCTCCCCAGGGTGATGGTGTAAATAAGTAGGGCGTTTACACAGTAAAATATGTGCATGGTTATCTATATCAATAATTGGCAGCATAACAGCGCTAGCGCGTTTTTTACGTGTGTCTTTTAACTGATTTGGCGCAGCTGTAGGGCTTAACAGAAACCGCGCCATAATGTGTTCACTATTCAAAGCGACCTACTGTTTTAATAAAGGGAGGATTTTATTTACTTTATCGTAAGTTTCTTGATATTCCAATTCGACTTTAGAATCAGCGACTATTCCGCCACCTGCCCAGCAGTAAATTTGCGCTTTGTGGCACACCAATGTGCGAATAGTGATACTCGTATCCATATTTCCACATGCACTTAAATAACCAATTGAACCACAATAAATGCTGCGGCGATGCGGTTCTAATTCTTCAATTATTTCCATCGCTCTAATTTTTGGCGCACCGGTGATTGAGCCACCCGGAAAAGCCGCTTTTAGCTGATCGACCGCTGTTTTACCTTCATCAAGTTCTGAGGTGACCGTGCTTACTAAATGATGCACTGCCGGAAAGCTTTCAATAGCAAAAAGCGAAGGGACGTGAACGCTGCCTGGTTTTGCTACTTTGCCTAAGTCGTTACGCAGTAAATCAACAATCATTACATTTTCAGCGCGATCTTTAGCTGATGCTGCGAGTATTTGCGCTTGGCGTTGATCCTCTAGTGCATCTGCTTTTCGCGGCAGTGTGCCTTTAATTGGCTTGGTTTCTACAACGTTATTATTTACAGATATAAAGCGCTCAGGAGAAATTGATAAAATAGCCCCTTGAGGGTGATTTATAAAGCTCGAGAATGGCGCTTTATTTGCCTCACGCAGTTTAATATAAGCTGCCCAAGGGGAGCCTTCAAACTGAGCGTTAAAGCGCTGCGCTAAATTAATTTGGTAACAATCGCCACTTTTTAAATACTCCTCAATTTGGGCAAACTTTGCAGCGTATTCCGTTTCGCTCATATTTGATTGCCAGTCGCTATTTAGGGCAAAGGACTGTGTATTAACTTGGGAGTTAACGTGTGTATTTAAATATTGCTGATAAAGCGCTAATCGATCGGTGTTTGGCTGCGATACATAAAACCAGCTTTGTTGCTGCTTGTCGTAAATAAGGGCATCTAAGTAAAGGCCAATAGCCATTTGGGGAAGGTTAATATCTTCAATAGCACGAGTGGGGATATTTTCAATTGTACGGCCTAGGTCGTAGCCAAAGTAGCCAAGCCAGCCGCCGTTAAAGGGTAAATCGTAACCGGCTTTTGTTTTATCAAGATGCGAAAGCTCATTATTCATAATTTCAAAGCAGTTATCACTACTTTCTATATTATTTAAAAAGCTTTTATTATTTTTTACTTCAAGGGTACTTTGCGGCTCAATGGCAATAATATCAAAACGGCTGTTTATATGATTACTATTTGCAGAATCTAATAGAATTGCATAAGGCAAATGTGAAAAATGCGCAAAAACGTCAATGCAGTTTTGTGTTATGCCTAATTTAATACAATTTTTTTTATTGTTTAGCATTTACTGCCCCTTTAAGAACTGGCTCGAAACGGGCTGGGAGGGTATCATAAGTCAAATTTTTTGGCAGCACTAAGCTGTAAAAAACAGTGCAAACCACCGTCACCGGTTTGATTTAGATTACGCGACAACGCGTAACGGTAACTTAAGGAACCACTATGAGTACAATTTGTCAGCAAGACTTTATTGATAGCATTGAAGATGCATTGCAATATATTTCGTTCTATCACCCACTTGATTTTGTTCAAGCTCTCGAAAAAGCTTACAACAAAGAACAAAGTAAAGCGGCTAAAGACGCCATTGCACAAATTTTAATTAACTCACGCATGTCGGCTGAAGGCAAGCGTCCACTTTGCCAAGATACCGGTATTATTACCTGTTTTGTTAAAGTAGGTATGGATGTTAAGTGGGATAAAACAGATTTAACCGTTCAACAAATGGTTGATGAAGGTACTCGTCGTGCATATTTGAATCCAGATAACCCTTTACGTGCATCTATTGTTGCAGACCCTGCTGGCACGCGTAAAAACACGAAAGATAATACGCCTTCGGTTGTGCATATTGATTTAGTAGCGGGTGGTAAAGTAGAAGTAATGGTTGCGGCTAAAGGTGGCGGCTCTGAAAACAAAAGTAAAATGGTTATGTTAAACCCGTCAGATGATGTTGCTGAATGGGTAGAAAAAACACTACCAACAATGGGTGCTGGTTGGTGTCCGCCAGGCATGCTAGGAATAGGTATTGGTGGTACGGCTGAAAAAGCGGCAGTAATGGCTAAAGAGTCGTTAATGGACCCGGTTGATATCCATGAACTAATGGAACGCGGCGCAGAAACGACTGAAGAAAAACTGCGTTTAGAAATATTTGACCGCGCTAATAAATTAGGTATTGGCGCACAAGGCTTAGGCGGTTTAACAACGGTTGTTGATGTTAAAATTAAAACAGCACCAACGCATGCAGCTTCAAAACCTGTAGTAATGATCCCTAACTGTGCGGCAACTCGCCATGTACATTTTACACTTGACGGTTCTGGCCCTGCTAATTTAAAAGCACCTAAGCTAGAAGATTGGCCACAAGTAACATTTGAAGTGGGCGAAGGCACACGTCGCGTTGACTTAAATACACTGACTAAAAAAGATGTTCAAGAATGGAAAATGGGTGAAACTGTTTTACTTTCGGGCACTATTTTAACAGGTCGTGATGCAGCGCATAAACGTCTGCAAGATATGATCAATTCAGGTGAAGGTTTACCAAAAGGCGTAGACTTTGATAATAAATTTATTTATTACGTTGGACCAGTAGACGCGGTACGTGATGAAGCAGTTGGTCCTGCAGGCCCTACAACTGCAACTCGTATGGATAAATTTACCGATATGATGCTAGAAAAAACAGGCATTGTAGGCATGATTGGTAAAGCTGAACGTGGACCTGCAACTGTTGAGTCTATTAAAGAGCATAAATCTGTTTATTTAATGGCTGTAGGCGGCGCAGCTTACTTAGTATCTAAAGCGATTAAAAAAGCACGCGTAGTTGCTTTTGAAGATTTAGGTATGGAAGCTATTTATGAATTTGAAGTAGAAAATATGCCAGTGACCGTTGCAGTAGACAGTGAAGGCGCCAATGCGCATACACAAGGCCCTGCAATCTGGAAAGCTAAAATAGAAGAGCTTGATAGCAAGCTAAAATAACGTACGTTTTGTATTTTTAAAAAGCGAGCCTAGTGCTTAACACCACTCGTTTAAGAACGAGTGGTGTTTTTTCGTTTATACCTAACTGGATATTTTTGTGTCTTTGCGAGCAC
>NZ_JBEOOL010000054.1:0-10069 GCF_040309225.1 Pseudoalteromonas sp. GW168-MNA-CIBAN-0100
GGCTCCCCCTCCCCGACTCGAACGGGGGACCTGCGGATTAACAGTCCGTCGCTCTAACCAACTGAGCTAAGGGGGAAGCGTCTTGCCTTTCAACGGGGCGAAATATTAATGACCGCGCCGCAAAGTGTCAACATATAAAAGTCATAAATTGAAAAAAGAGGTTTATTCGTTGTTTTTGTGTTCGATCTGCGTGTTTTATAGCTCTATTAAAGTTACTTTTTTAAAAATTTAAGAATAACAATGTGACTTTTATTATTGCTGAGCCTTCAAATTGGTTAAATTAAACACGGTATTAAAGTGGCTTGTTATTAAAAAACAACTCAAAAACATAAAAACTCATTTTTTACTTAGCGATATTTTTCGTATTTAATTCGTTTTTTGTTTTAATTTTCTAAAAATATACCTATGCATATATTCACAGAAATATTTTTTGATCTAAATTGTGATCTAATCACTATGTATAAAATGAGTATTTGTTTTATCCGTTCAAAAATAGAGCAATCAATAACTTAACTTTGTATTAAACGTTTTTTTATACCTAACGTACAACTATGTTAAGAAGAAAAATTGGTGAGCTACAGTTTTTAGCGTGAGTTTATAAAAATGCCACAATTAACAAATGGTCAATTGGTTGGATATCACCGAAAATGGAGGCTCTCTCAAAGCCTTTATAAATGCGGGTTTGAATGAGTTATCCACGGTTTCTGTGGATAACTCTGTTTATGAAACTTTAAGAACATCATCGGCACCAATGGTTTAGGGTGCTACAACGATTTCAAGCTTTTAAATCACTATTTTTAATTCAATATAAAACAATGGGTTATGATTTGATGCTGAATGTATGCAACTCGATGAGGGAATTTTTTCGTAACGATAAACCAAGCAGTACCTTTGTGTAAAAAAGCATCATATATCACTGGGTGTTTGTAATAAAAGTTATAAAAATGTGTTTTAATTGGTTTTTGGTGTGTTTAGGCTCTATTTTAACAAAAAGATGCAAAAACTAAGCTTTACTATTTTTTCGAATCTTTACTTCTTTAATTACTTCAATTGTAGTGATAAATCCGTGGCTTGAACTGCCTTGATGCTTTAAAATGATTCGTTCAGTAAAAGAGGCCTATTTATTTCATGCGCGCAATTTCAAAATCCCAGACTCGCCCAGATTTACTAAACGATCCCATCTTGCCCACATTAAAGACGATGACCATCCCGATGATATTCGGCATGATCACGCTAATGATGTTCAATATTGTCGATACATTCTTTATAAGTTTACTAGGCACTGAGCCGCTTGCAGCGGTGAGCTTTACATTTCCGGTTACCTTTACCGTTATTAGCTTAGCAATAGGGCTGGGGATCGGTACATCGGCGGTAATAGCAAAAGCGCTCGGTAGTAATAAAATAGATGAAGCACGTTTTGACGCCAGTATTTCTTTAATGGTAGGTGTGGTTCTGGTTATTGTGTTGTCATCTGTTGGGTATTTACTGATTGACCCCATATTTACTTTGCTAGGAGCGGGCGCACAAGTATTGCCGTTAATACACGAATACATGAATATATGGTTTATTGGTAGTGTATTTTTAATAACCCCAATGATTGGTAACTCGGTACTGCGCGCCAGTGGCGATACAAAAACGCCAAGTATAGTAATGGGTGGAGCAGGGCTGATAAACGCCGTACTCGACCCTATACTGATATTTGGTTTTGGGCCAATACCTGCCTTAGGTATTCAAGGCGCTGCCATAGCAAGTGTTATTGCATGGTCGGTTGCTGTGGTTATTATTTTATATATATTAGCGGTTAAAAAACGCTTGTTGAGCCTAAAAGCAGGCAAGCAAACAGTGACTGGCGCTATTCGTAAAATATTAAAAATTGGTTTGCCTGCTGCCGGCGCAAACATGCTTACACCGGTTGCAATGGCCGTAATGACCGCTATGGTTGCGCATCACGGGCCAGAAGCCGTAGCCGCATTTGGAGTGGGAAGCCGAATAGAATCTATTGCAAGTATATTAGTACTTGCGCTATCGATGACATTACCGCCATTTGTTAGCCAAAACTTTGGCGCTGGCAAATTATGCCGCGTTAAAGAAGCGTATACCGGCACACTAAAATTTGTAATGGTATGGCAATTTGCCATTTACGTATTACTCATTGCATTTTCAGGTGTTATAAGCCAATTATTTGGTAAAGAACAAGCCGTAATAGATGTAATTAAACTCTTTATTTATACCATCCCGCTAAGTTATGGCTTACAAGGGGTGATCATATTATCAAATTCATCGTTTAATGCTTTACACAAACCAATGTACGCATTGGTATTAAGTGTCATTCGGTTATTCATATTTTATGTACCATTTGCTTATGTAGGCAACGAAATAGCCGGATTATTAGGGCTATTTATTGGCGCTGCTTTAGGTAACTTATTTACAGCAATAGTGGCATACAAATGGTTTATGAAAAAACTAGAAGCGCTGAGCGGCGAATCGTTACAGGAGTGCAATAATTGAGCGACCATTTTCAGTTAAAATCACATTTTAAACCAGCAGGCGATCAGCCCACAGCGATTAAGCAGCTATGCGAAGGATTAGAAGCAGGCCTTGCACACCAAACTTTATTAGGTGCCACCGGTACAGGTAAAACCTTTACCATGGCTAATATTATTAACGATTTAAACCGTCCAACAATAATAATGGCGCACAATAAAACGCTTGCCGCGCAGCTATACGGGGAAATGAAAGAGTTTTTCCCTAAAAATGCGGTTGAGTATTTTGTATCGTATTACGATTACTACCAGCCAGAAGCCTATGTTGTATCTAGCGACACATTTATTGAAAAAGATGCCTCGATAAACGAGCATATAGAACAAATGCGCTTAAGTGCGACCAAAGCACTGCTTGAGCGTCGCGACACTATTATTGTGGCGTCGGTATCGGCTATTTATGGTTTGGGCGACCCTAAATCATACATGAAAATGATGCTACTTTTAAAAGTGGGCGAAAAAGTAGACCAACGCGACATGCTGCGTCGCCTAGCTGAAATACAATACACCCGCAACGATATAGATTTTAGCCGTGGTACATATCGTGTTCGTGGTGAAGTGGTTGATATATTTCCTGCAGAATCTAGCACCTTCGCAATTCGCGTAGAAATGTTTGATGACGAAATAGAGCGCTTGAGTATTTTTGACCCGCTTACCGGCGCCGTCGAAAAGCATATAATACGCACCACTATCTACCCAAAAACACACTATGTTACCCCGCGTGAAAAAATACTCGGTGCTATCGATAAAATACAAGAAGAACTAAAAGATCGAAGAGCCCAGTTACTCAGTGCTAATAAATTAGTAGAAGAGCAACGCGTAACACAGCGTACGCAATACGATATAGAAATGATGCGGGAGCTAGGTTATTGCTCTGGTATAGAAAACTACAGCCGCTATTTATCGGGCCGTACGCCGGGCGATCCGCCACCCACATTACTTGATTACCTCCCAGACGATGCATTGATGATTATTGATGAATCGCACGTAACCGTATCGCAAATTGGCGCAATGTATAAAGGCGACAGAAGCCGTAAAGAAAACTTAGTTGAGTATGGCTTCAGAATGCCTTCAGCAATGGACAACAGGCCGCTGCGATTTGAAGAATTTGAAGCTATTTCACCACAAACAATTTATGTATCGGCAACGCCAGGCGACTTTGAGTTAGACCGTTGTGTGGGTGCAATCGCAGAGCAAGTAATTCGTCCAACAGGCTTGCTCGATCCACTTATTGAAGTGCGCCCAGTGGGCGATCAGGTTGATGACTTACTTTCAGAAATTTATAAAAGTGTAGAGAAGGGTGAACGCGTACTTGTAACCACTTTGACCAAACGTATGTCTGAGGATTTAACCGATTACTTAAGTGAGCACGACGTAAAAGTGCGTTACTTACATTCAGACATAGACACGGTTGAACGGGTTGAAATTATTCGTGATTTACGTGCGGGTGTGTTTGATGTGTTAGTGGGCATTAACTTACTTCGAGAAGGCCTGGATATGCCAGAAGTGGCGCTAGTAGCCATACTTGATGCCGATAAAGAAGGCTTTTTACGCTCAGCGCGTTCAATCATTCAAACCATTGGTCGTGCAGCACGTCACTTAGATGGTCGCGCTATTTTGTACGGTGATAAAATTACAAAATCGATGGCTAAGGCCATGGACGAAACAGCGCGCCGACGCGAAATTCAACATGCTTATAATATTGAACACGGTATTGAACCGCATTCACTAGCCAAAAAGATTCTTGATGCGATGGATGTAGGCGAAGAAGCCGGCCCTAAAGATAACCTTAGACTTGTTCGTAAAGACTCTAAAAAGGTACTTAGTGCGAAAGAAATTACAGTGCAAATTAAGCAGCTTGAAACCAAAATGCATGCATACGCAAGCGACCTAGAATTTGAAAAAGCGGGCTCTGTTCGCGATGAAATACATGAACTACAACAACAGTTGATTAATTAAAAATGACAGCAAACTTTACTCATCTTATTACTGCGCTTGAAGATGCGCCAATTTTAAAAAATGAACTGTGCCGTGTTTTTCATGGCCGTGGCCATAGTGTTGAGGCGTTAAGTCATATTAATTTAGACTTTTATCCGCCAAGTTTGTTTTTGGTTTCGTACGACGAAATTGACGAACAAACACTAAGCGAGCTTACCGATGTTGTGTGGCAGTGGGTACAAAAAAGCCAGCCAGAGCTTATTAGCTCACTTGTGTATCAGCAACGCGCTGGCGTACAAAGCCAAAACACCGTGGTTTATGGGCAATTACCTAACCCGCATGTTGTAACCGAAAACGGCATTCGTTTTTTGGTTGATTTACAGAGCCGTCAAAATACCGGAATATTTCCCGATATGCGCAGCGGCCGTGAGTTTGTAATGGCTAATAGTAAGCATGGCAAAGTGCTTAATTTATTTTCGTACACGTGTGGGTTTTCGCTTGCAGCAATGCAAGGCGGAGCAGATCATGTAATGAATATGGATATGAGCAAAGGTGTACTTAAAGTCGGCAAGCAAAACCATCAATTAAATGGTTTTGAGCGTGGCGTAAGTTTTTTACCTCACGATATTTTAAAGTCGTTTGGAAAACTAAAAAAAGCAGCCCCGTTTGACTTAATAATAGTTGATCCGCCAAGCTTTCAAAAAGGCAGCTTTATTTTAACTAAAGACTATCAAAAAGTGCTGCGCAGGTTGCCAGAGCTACTTTGCGATACCACACAATTGTTATTGTGCGCTAATAGCCCAGAGCTTAGCGAAGAGGCGTTTAAGGCGTTAATAAACGAGCACACCCAAGGCGCAATTGAATTTGTTGAGCGCCTAGCCCCTACCGAGCGTTTTATTGAAGTAGACAGCGACAGAAGCTTAAAAGCACTTATCTACAAAACGTCACAATCTGCTGATTAAATGAAGCTCAGCAAACGCCTAACTGCCATTGATACATTAATTTCGCAGCATCACGATATTATTTGGGATTGCTGCTGCGACCATGGTTATTTAGGCATGGCGCTATTAAAACGCGCAGCTGCAAACCAGGTTATTTTTGTAGATATAGTCGCCACTTTAATGAACGACCTAGAAACGCAATTATCATCTATTAATAAATTACAAAAAACCTGTAATAAAAATCCGCAGTGGCAGGTCTTATGTCAGGATGTAGGCAAAATTGAAATTGCTCAAAGTAAAAGCCAAGTAGTTGTAATCGCAGGTGTTGGCGGTGAGCTGTTGTTAAGTTTAATACAACAAATTATTGCTAATAATGCAGTGGAGCATTTGAATAATGTTCGTTTTATTTTGTGCCCAGTGCATCACACTTATAAGTTGCGAGTCGGTTTAAAGCAATTAGGTTTAGGGCTTGTAAGTGAGCAAATAGTTTACGACAACAAACGTTTTTATGAAGTGATTGAAGTGAGCTTTAGTAGCAATAATGAGATTAGTCACACCGGTAATAAAATGTGGGACTTTGCTAGTGCAGAACACGCTATGTACCAGCGCCAACTCATAAATCATTATAATAAAATGCTCAATAAAGATAAGCCATACTATCAAAAAGTTATAACAGACTATCAAGAACTCACCGATAGTTAAAAAAGCCCGAAAGTAGGGCGTACATGTGATCTAATTACGACATTGACGACGTAATGTGTTCATAGTTTATATCGCACAACGCGAGTTTATTTGGTTTATTTATGTCAGATAACAAGAGTCACATTAATCATTTGCTTAGCAATGAGCAAAAATGGCAACACAGTTACGAGCAACCTATTTCTTATGCACCCCTTGTGCAATTGGCTAATAGTAGCTGGGTAGTGCCACAACATTTTTTACGTTACAAGCACACGCTTGAAAGCGTAAACGAAGTGCTTGAAAGTATAGAATTTTCGGCTCACTTTAGGGTGCTTGCTGCACAAAAAGGTGAAGAAATTTACCTGCAAGTAGCAGTGCTGAGCCCAGATAACTATCAAAAAAGTGCATCTGCAAATGAAGGCAAAGCCAAAAAGCTATTATTTGGCAGACGCTGGATAGTAGAGGAAAACTTACCTACTTCAGAACTTATTCAAACTGCATTTTTAGCGTTAAAAGTAGCGCGTGAACATGAAGTAAGAGAGCTTTTTCAGTTAATGCAAAGCGGCGCAACAAGTACGCCATTTAATAACCATCACGACTTACCGGTAATGGCGCAAAACCCTGAGCTTGTTAAAAGCGAAAGTACTGAAAGCCGTGTTGATGAAGTGCTTAAACGTATTGTATTTGCAGGAAAAAGTATTGAACTTAAAAGTCAGCAGCAAATAGCCGAGCAACATTTATATACTGTTGAGCTGTTGTGTGAAGATTGCCAACTTAGCGAGTTTAATAAAAAAACAATCGCGTTTTTAACAGAAGATCCATCCGCTAATAGCTTTTTACACGCCTTAATTACAGCATTAGTAGCCACAAGCAATGATTACGTAAACGAGCAATTTAAGTACAAAGGTTTTGCCCGCTTTAGTAAACACGTTGTGGTTGAGCAAATAGGTAACTTAAGTATCGCTATGCGCTCGCCAAGTACCGTAGGGCTTTGCTCTATGGGTAAGCAACATGCTAATCAGTTAAATTTTGAGATAGACAGCGGGCGAGCACCACAGGGCTGCGGGCAAGCTATTGGTGGGTTTTTAGCTGCTCATGGCATTGAGCAGCCAGAAAATGCACATTTATATCCAAATTACTTATAACAATTTAAAGCTTATTAATTTCATCTTTAACGCTAAAGCTTGAATCGGTAACAATAGCCTCAAGTGTTTGTACACGCTCTTTTAATGCAAGCACTTGTGCATTTGTTTCAGCTAATTGTTTATGGGCATCGCTGTTGTTGTTTTGCATTTTATGCTTAAACTCAAGATGCTTTTTATACATATCGTAAACCACTCCTGAGCCAACCGAAATTAGCACAATAAGTACAATCATCGTAGTTCCAGACATAATCTCATTCCTTATCATTTTATTATTCGTTTATGGTTAAAGTATAACCTTTAAGCGCTTTTGATAAAGCTGACAATTGTAACTTAATTTGTATACTTTACTTAAGCTCAGGTTTGAGCGTGTTCATCATTTATACACTTTAGATATTGTTTAATGGCTAGGGCGTGTTAATCTTTGTGGATTGAAATTTGTTCAATCTAGGGGCGATTAAATCGCGGCGCGAGGTTTGTAACCTAGTGGGCTAAGTAAAAACCGAGCAACAAAGAGTTAATCGTCCCTAGAAAGAACCCAAAGGGCAGCGCATGTTTGGTCTTTATGCTGCGTTATCGCCTATTTATGGGGGATAGCCACACTACATAGGCTCTGCCTTGCCTAAAAACCAAACATACTGCTGCAAATTCAATCACCAAAGAACAACACGCCCTAATCTCCATATAATAAACATACTTTAGCCAATACAGTGAGTTGCCATGTTAAATAATAAAATACCTCCCGTTATTGTTGTGCTGTTTTTTGCAGGCATAATGGCGCTTATTGCGCATTACAGTGTTATTGATTTCACCGCATTTATTACCTACTTAGCAGCAAGTTTGGTCATTATAGGGTGTGTTTTTTGTATTGCAGGGGTGGTGAGTTTTAAAATAGCAAACACCACTGTAAACCCTAATAAACCTGAGCAAGCGTCAAAACTTATTACTAGCGGTATTTATCGGATTTCGCGTAACCCAATGTACGTAGGTTTTGCATTTATTTTAGCAGGGTGGGGTATTTGGTTAAGTTCCTTGTGGGCACTTTTATGTATTATAGGGTTTATTGCGTATTTAACGTTTTTTCAAATAATACCCGAGGAGCGTGCGCTCACTAAATTATTTGGCGAAGAGTTTACCGCCTATAAAGCGCGCGTAAAACGCTGGTTGTAATCTCTACGTTAAAATTAGACAAACAAAAAAAGGCTATCGATGATAGCCTTTTCTTGTTTACAGCAATTGTATTACTAATTAATTGGTGCTTATTCGTATTCTAACGGGTCTGTAATGTTATTTAGTGCAAATGCTTCAAGGCGTTCTTGGCACGCGCCACATTTACCACAGGCCTTTTCACGGCCGTTATAACAAGTCCACGTTTGGCTGTAATCTAAACCCATTTCAATACCGTCGGTTAAAATACCAATTTTAGTATTGTTTAAGTATGGGCTAAAAATTTCTACAGCGTCGTAATTTGCAATACGACACACATCATCCATTTTTTGCACAAATTCAGGACGGCAGTCAGGGTAAATAGCATGATCCCCAGAGTGAGCGCCGTAATAAACTTGGCCAGCTTTAAGTGATACCGCGTAACCAACAGCAAGCGAAAGCAAAATCATATTACGATTAGGTACAATCGTACTTTTCATGCTTTCTTCTTCGTAATGGCCTTCAGGCACATCAATATCATCAGTAAGTGATGAGCCACCAATAAGTTGGTTAATCGCCGAAATATCAACAATTTTGTGTGGAACGTTTAATTTTTCACACACACTTGCCGCCACTTTAAGCTCTTTTACATGACGCTGACCATAGTCAAATGATAGGGCATATACATCATGGCCTTGTTGCAGGGCTTTATTTAATACGGTAAATGAGTCCATACCGCCGGAATAAATAACAACTACTTTTTGCGTCATATCTGTTTTGCTCTTAGTTTTAATAGAGGTTTATATCAGGGCGCGATATACTACACGGCCGCAGCTTAAATAACAATTTTTGCACAGCGCTTTTTGGTTTTTTAATAGTAGCAATTTGGCTGCTAGGTAGTAAGTGAGATCTCTTTTGTACAAAATTAATGAAGTGTTTGAAACCATTCAAGGTGAAGCTAGCTTTACTGGCACACCCTCAATATTTTTACGTCTGCAAGGTTGCCCTGTAGGCTGCTCTTGGTGCGACACCAAGCAAACGTGGGATGTTGATAATGTATATAAAGTATCGCTGGACGAAACCGTAGAAAAAAAAGCCGACTCAGATCATTGGGCTAACGCCAGTGCAGAGCAAATTTTAGCGTTGTTTCAATCACGTGGTTACACCGCAAAGCATGTTGTAATTACTGGCGGCGAGCCATGTATGTTCGACTTAAATCCAGTATGTAACTTATTACACGAACACGGCTTTAGTACACAAATAGAAACCAGCGGCACGTTTGAAATACTCGCCCCAGAGCAAACATGGGTAACGGTATCGCCAAAAATCAATATGCGCGGCGGTTATGAAGTACTTACCAGCGCTATGAAGCGTGCCAACGAAATTAAACACCCCGTTGCCATGCAAAAGCATGTAGAAGAGTTAGAAGAATTATTTGCTAAAACAGGCGTTAATCCTAAGCTTGTTTATTTGCAGCCAATTAGTCAAAAAGTATCAGCAACTAAATTAGCAATCGACACCTGCATTGCCAAAAACTGGCGCCTATCAATACAAGTACATAAGTATTTAGGAATTAGTTAAAGCGCAGCTTAAAGTTATAGTACGTAGATACCATCTCTTCTAACCAGCCTCAAGCTTTCTTTAAATAGCTTGGGGCTGATATTCAGTTTGATTCTTCACA
>NZ_JBEOOL010000055.1:0-9375 GCF_040309225.1 Pseudoalteromonas sp. GW168-MNA-CIBAN-0100
GCCCATGCCTAACTCAGTAGTGAAACCAAAGCTTCGACCGATGATAGTGTAGCATTTCACTGTGGCTCTCCACCGCTGTGGGCACTACGACATCCTACTGCGTAGCGCACCGACTTCACATTGTAGAAAGCCCGCATCTAAAAATTCGGGCTCTTTACGTCTGCAGAAAAGTAGAATATGAGTAACTAACATTACGCACTCGATTTCTCTCCAATTTATCTAAATGTACAAGTCGAGCTGAATAGCTCATTACTTCAGTACTAAAGTTTATAACCGAATCTAAAGACTATTTAAAATAGTCCGTAAGCTTGAGTTTCTTCACTTTCAGATTCTTCTAGTTGTGTTGGTTTAAATATTACGCTTGGATCAATTAATACACTGTGCTTTTGTGAAAGCTTGATTAATCCTCGCATCATATTTTTAGTTTGTGGGTCTAGATCAAAACCAACCTCAGTGAGCTTATCTAGTGGTTTAATGTCTTCTTTTTTATAGTCGATATTATCTTCGACTTTATCTACCAATAACCCTACGTGTGGGTTTAAGCCGTCTTTAGTGGTAAAAACAATAATAGGTTTATAGTCTAAGGTTATTTGCTCTTTAGCTGATTCGAATAAACGCTCTAGCTGAATTAGGTTACTACGCTTAATTTTTTCGAGCAGAGCTGATACTTGTTTATAATCGCTTTGATTATGAGCTGATATAGCTTCTTTTACCGTTTCTAGCAATGATTGGAAAGGCTCGTTAAGCCGAGACATTGTTAATTTTAAGTCTTCATTGTCGGTGTTGAACTCTTTGTAAAACAGAACAAAATCTTGTAGCTCTGCGTCATTGCTTGAAATAGAAGCCGAGCTATTTAGCAAGTTACTTTGAAGTGTATTGAACCAGTTTAATAGTTTTTCTTGCCATGTTCTTAGTTGTTTTAGTACGTGCGCATTACTTTGTTCGGTTGAGATATTATTTAAAATAATACCTAAATCAAACACAGGCGTTGGTATATCCATATAATCTTTAACACCAATAAAGCTTTTATTATTGTTTGGTAAAGTTGTTAGATTATTGTCAAAGCGCTCTGTTAATAAAATATCGAGTATTTTAAGTGAAATTGTTTTGCAGCCCACTTTAAAGTTTATTAATTCCATGCCTTTATCTTAATTTACCTATTAATGCTTTAAGGATAGAACAAATTAAATAAATAGCTTAAAGAAGGGTAAGATTTAATAGAGATAGGTAACTAGGAGTTATTAGATGGCACTAGTGAGGTTTTTTATGGCACGTTTAAATTGATTCCCAAGCTGTTTTTTTCCTAATAAACCTAAGTGTTGAATCACTTTTTCATTACATTCATTTTGAAGCACTAACTTTATTAAAAGTTGTTTATCAGACTCTGTTAATTGAGACATACAAGAAGGAGACTGATTCACTACCTGCCAAAGAGTCGCAGAGATATTAAATTGAGTGAAGCTACTGTTTACGAGCAAGGCTAATCGTTCGCGAGTCTCGGGGCTTACTAACTCATCGCTAAATCCTTCAATTAAAATACTTACAAGTTGCCAATCTAGTGTTTTAAAGTGTGTTAAAAGCCCATAAAAAAAGTCGTTTTTAAACTGCTTTTTCAAAGGTTGTATAGTTGTACTTTTGTTATTTAAGCATTTAACCACAAGTGCCGAATGTTCAGCTGTGCTTTTATCGCGTTGATAACCCAGTTTTACGGTATCAAACCCTTGTTTTTGCCAAAAATTAAGTAGCTGCGCTGTTGCGCCAAAGCTTGCACCAAACCAACTACATTGGCTTTTTACTTGCGACTCACAATAGCTAAGTAGCTTTTTACCAAAGCCCATATTGTGAGAACTCGGATCAACCGCTATTCGTACAACGCGAGCGCTCAACTGTGTTAAGTAGTCATTATTAAAACTAAGTTGTGAGAGGGTTTGAGCCATTAAATGACCCTGTGGGCGGCGCTCTCCGCTTATAACCTGTAGAGCAAGTTCTTCACTTAAAGCACCTTCTATGGCAATTAAGCATACACCAGCTAGTTGATTGTTAATTTTGCTGATGAATATTCGTTGCGATGGTGCGTCTAGTAGTTGGCGTAAATCGTTTACACTACTTTGATAGTGAGCCAATGCAAGCAGGGCAATAACTTGTTGCAGTAAAGGCTCATTGTTTACAAGGGATTGCTGAGTTATTTCGCTATGAACTGGCTGCCCTAATTGATCACTACTTAACTCTTTATATTGTGCATCGAGTGCAAGCAAGGTGCGAATGCGTTGCTCAAGGGGATCGTGTTTAGCAAAACGTAGTGGCTCATCAAGCGTTACAACTTTAGAGGCTTTATAGTGCGCTTTAATATAGTTACTAAAGCGAATGGTATAACCCCTGCCATTGCCTTCATATCCAACCAGTGTACTTGCAAATACTATACGAGGGTAATGAGCTAGCATTTTTAGCAATAACGGAACAGGGATTGCTGCAGCTTCATCAATGAGTAATAAATCGCACTCAGGTAGTGTGTTTAATAACGCGTCAGGTGCAACGTAGTGCAAGTTGGCGACCTGTTTATGTTCAGCGTTGTATTGAAGGCTTAACTCTTGGGCTAAAAGTTTAAAGCTGCTATGGGTCGCTTTAAACTGAGTGCTGCAAATAATTACTTTTTTATCAGTTAGTTTTGCCGCGGCTAAGCCAAGTGCTGCCGACTTACCTCTACCTCTATCGGCATTAATGAGTAAAGGCCTGTTGGCACGGCCGTTAGCTACTTTTACTATTTGCTCAATACAGTTTTGCTGTGGCTCATAATCAATTTTATTATGCATTACATAGCTAGCGTTATTACTAATACAGCCATTTTTTTCACTAAAGTGAAAAGCGGGCAACGGTTTAATAATAGTCGCGAAACGCTGATTAAATATGCTGTAGTCAATGCTCTGACCGTGTGATTGCACTGTACTTAATGCTGGATCTTGCCAAGAGGCTAAATCATCTAGTTCAGGCAGTAATAAAAACAGTATACCGCCTGCTTTAACGGTGCCGGCAAGTGCTGCAAGTTTATCAGGGTGCAAACCACTAAAACCATCGTAAACAGCATGAGCAAATTCTTGCCCTAAAATTTGGTGTGTGCGAGTAGGCCAGTACGAATTTTTAATCGCGCACTGCTTGGATACAACAAGTGTATTGTTTTCATCTATTAATGAGTTAAGTATTTCATAACACCAAGCTGGGCTGCCCGTGATCAACACTAGCTGACGATGATACGCGCCAGCTAATTGTTGCTCTAACTCATTTAGGTGTGCTTTATACAGCTTGTAATCGTGCATAGGCCGTTACTAACCATTTACTGCCAAGGTCGTCAAAGTTAACTTGTACGCGAGATTGCGCGCCACTGCCTTCGTAATTAAGTACGGTACCAACACCAAACTTAGCATGCAAAACTCGTTGCCCTAAGTTAAAGCCACTGTCTTCAAATGCGGCATGGCTAACTGATGCGCTAAAACGCCCGGCGGCCGGCGGGCGAGAAACCTGTGTTTTAATACGAATTTCTTCTACGCAGTCCTCAGGTATTTCGCGTAAAAAGCGTGATGGGCTATGGTATTTTTCTTGCCCGTATAAGCGGCGACTCTCAGCATGGCTAATGTATAACTTATCCATTGCTCGTGTCATGCCTACATAACAAAGGCGGCGCTCTTCTTCTAAGCGGCCAGACTCTTCGTTACTTTGCTGAGAAGGGAACATGCCTTCTTCTACGCCCACCATAAACACTAACGGAAACTCTAATCCTTTAGCTGAGTGAAGCGTCATCATTTGTACGGCATCTTCGTGCTCTTCTGCTTGTCCTTCACCTGACTCAAGTGATGTATGTGCTAAAAAGCCTTGTAAAGGCGAGCTGTATTCTTCGTCTTCAGGAAGTTCGTACTGGTCACATGCGCTAATTTTATCTTCTATTTGTTCAACTAGTTCTACAAACTTACTTACTGCACCAGAAGCACGACCAGATAAATGCTGTTGTTCTACAATTGCTTTTGCGGCATACCAAAGCGGTAACGATTCTGCTCGTGCACAGTCGCGTATATGGCTCAATGTTTTGTCGCCAATACCGCGTGCTGGCGTATTAATTACACGCTCAAATGCGGCATCGTCTTGACGATTACCCACTAGGCGTAAGTACGACAACGCATCTTTAATTTCTTGTCGTTCGAAGAATCGCATACCACCATAAATACGGTATTTTAAGCCTTCTTGTAGCATGGCTTCCTCAAGTACACGAGATTGCGCGTTACTACGGTATAAAATTGCGGCATCTTGTAGGGCATTACCTGCATTTAACCAGCTTCGTAGTTTGCTACTTACAAAGCGTGCTTCGTCTAACTCATTAAATGCTGCATAAATAGAGATTGGCTCGCCGTCGTTACCGTCGGTCCACAAGCTTTTACCCATACGTTCTGAGTTATTTTGAATTAATGCGTTGGACGCTTTCAAAATAGTCGCGGTTGAACGGTAGTTTTGTTCAAGACGAATGGTTTCTGCGCTAAAGTCAGTTAAAAAACGTTTAATGTTTTCGATTTTAGCACCACGCCAACCATAAATGCTTTGGTCATCGTCGCCTACAATCATAATGCTGTTAGTATCGCCAGCAAGTAACTTTAACCAAGCATATTGAATGGTATTTGTATCTTGGAACTCGTCTACGAGCATATGTGCGAAGCGTTGCTGATAATGACGCAGTAACGTAGGGTTATTTTTTAACACTTCGTAGCTGCGTAGTAATATTTCAGCAAAATCAACTAGGCCCGCTCTATCACAGGCCTCTTGATAGGCGGCATAAACACGCAGCATCATTTGCTCATTAATATCGTATGCTTGAATATCTTTAGGGCGAAGTGCTTCATCTTTTTTGGCGCTTATGTACCAGCCAAATTGCTTAGCGGGCCATTTTTTATCATCAATATTCATCGATTTTAATAAGCGCTTGATCATTCTAAGCTGATCGTCAGAGTCTAAAATTTGAAAGGCTTCTGGTAAATTAGCTTCACGGTGATGAGCACGTAAAATACGATGCGATAAACCATGGAAAGTACCAATCCACATACCACCTACAGGCGCTTTTAGTGTTTCTTCAACGCGGCCACGCATTTCTTTAGCGGCTTTATTAGTAAAGGTAACTGCAAAAATACTGTAAGCGGAGGCTTGCTCAACTTGCATAAGCCACGCAATACGATGAACTAACACTCGTGTTTTACCAGACCCAGCACCTGCTAATACCAGCATGTTTTGTAGTGGGGCTGCAACGGCATCGCGTTGTTTGTCATTTAAGCCATCGAGTAATTGTGAAACGTCCATCGTTACGCCTTTTTAATCAATATTGTGGGCAGTATAACAGGTGTTTTTGTTAGGCTAAATAAAATACTGTTTTTATAAACAGCTATTTATAAAATAGTGTTCAAAACGAGTAACTTGCTAATTAACTAAGCGAATAAAAAGCGTAAACGCATAACAAAAATTGCTAATTTGACCTAAAGTTAGCAAAATTTACTAACTCTCTAAATCTAGACTAATTTAACTATTTGATTTGTAAGCTTTAATAAATTGGCATAAAGTGTGTAAGTAAATAATTATAAAATCAAATAAATACAGAGGTTAGTATGGCAGATCAGGGTTCTGGCGGTAACGTAATCGCAGCATTATGTAATATATTTTTTCCTGGTTTAGGGCAGTTAGTGCAAGGGCGTATTTTAGCGGCTATATTTTTTGCACTCGCTATTATAATAAGTTACGCACTAATTTATGTGCTTGTAGGCTTTGTACTTGTGCCTATTATCTACTTATGGTCGATCATTGACGCAGCGCGTTATAGATCGCGAAGTTAACGGTTTTAAAGTTGAGTAAAATAGCGCCATGTGGCGCTATTTTACTTTATATGTCCTGTGGTTTACGGGCGTTTACGTATATAATTACGCAATCAAAGATTTACAGGCAAACCCTATGGAATATCAATTTATTCGCGACCCTATTAGTGGGCTACGTATTAAAATAAGCAGTGAACACGCTATTATTGGTCGCTGGCTAAACGAAGAAATAGGCAAAGACAAAGTAGCCATGGTACTAGCGCTTATTGCATCGGTAAGTTCAAGCTATGAGCCGCTAACACTAAAAGGCCAAGAAATAGATTTAATATTAACGAAAGACGAAGCATTATTTGAAGCCCATGCGCTTCATCAAGACAGCGAAGACCTAATAGCGTATCAGGATGACGATTTAGCGCTTGAAGAAAATGGTTTAAGTAGTGGTTGTGGCTTTGAAGATTTCATTGATTTAATTGATTCATGGCATGAGTTTACGACGTCACGATAAACATAACTAGCACACTAATAAAAATATACAGCAATGCACAATCAGCATTTTATCTGTATTATTACACCAACGAACATTACGCCAATCAAAACGACAGGAACTGATATGTCTGCCAATTTAAACAAGCTAGTAGTGATGCTAGAAATGCAAAACGCCATGAATACTAAAGTACATGAGCAATGGTTTACTCAAGGGTTTGAATGGTACCGCGCTATTTGGGTTGAGTGTGCTGAAATGCTAGATCATCATGGTTGGAAATGGTGGAAAAAACAAACACCAGATACTGAACAAGTTATTTTAGAGTTGGTTGATATTTTTCATTTTGGTCTATCGCTTAGAATTGACGGTGAAACTAGCTACGAAGACTTAGCAAAGCAACTTGAAACTGAGCTTAGTAATGCTCAACAAGCTGATGACTTTAAACAAACACTAGAGATATTAGCGGCGTCTGCTGTTGCTGATAAAACGTTTAATGCAGGTGCCTTTGCCGGCTGTATGGCGCAAATGGGTATGGATATTGATGATTTATATCGCGGCTACGTAGGTAAAAATACGTTAAACTTTTTCCGCCAAGATCACGGTTACAAAGATGGTAGCTATATTAAAGAATGGAACGGGCAAGAAGATAACGAGCATTTAGTTGAAGTAGTTAAAAGCCTTGATACAGAACATGCAGATTTTGCAAAGTTAGTATATCAAGGGCTAGAAGCGCGTTACCCAAAAATTTAAGTCACGTAAGTTGAGTTAAATAATCTTACGATAGTCGGTAACACTCAGGTAATCGGCTATTTCGTTATGTGGTTGTTGGCTATCAGGGTTAGCAACTGCAAGTAAGTGCTCAATGCCGTATTCTCGTGCAGCATTCAAAACCGGCACACTGTCATCTACAAACAAAGTGCGCTGCTTATTAAACCCTAAGTCTTTTTGTACTTGGTGCCACAAACTTTGTTGCTCTTTACTTACTCCATATTCATGAGTAGACACTACGCCATCTAGGTAGTTATCAATCGCTGTATGCTCAAATTTAAGCATGACACTCTCAGGGTGGGCGTTGGTAAGTAAAATTAACTCTTTGCCTGCTTTTTTAAGCTCAGTTAAAAAATGAGGTACGTCTTCGCGCATTTTAATTAAATGCTGAGACTCTCGTTTAAGCTCCATTATAGGCAAGCTTAATTGCTGCTCCCAATAATCTAAACAATACCACTGTATTTGACCGCTCACAGCTTGATAGCGTTTTAAAATATCTGCTTTAGCTGCATCTAGGCTAATGCCCCTTGCTAATGCGTGTTGCGCAGGAATAACGTTAAGCCAAAAATGACTGTCGTAATGTAAATCGAGTAATGTTCCATCCATGTCGAGCAAAACGGTATCGATTTTTGACCAATTTAACATAGGAATTTCAACTTATAAGGTTTATTATTGAACTAACTGCCATGATAGCAAATTAACGCCAATGACACAGAAAAAGCACCCAACACCACCACAAATCCTCAGTAACAATGTTGTCGCTAAAAGCCGCCTGTTTACTGTGGAGTCTTTAGAGCTAAAGTTTTCTAATAACGAAGAGCGCCAGTATGAGCGAATTCGCGGCGGTGGCCGGGGAGCCGTGATGATTGTTCCGTTAAGTGCAGACAACGAATTACTACTTGTACGTGAATACTGTGCGGGCACAAACGATTACCAGTTAGGTTTTCCTAAAGGCTTAATCGATCCGGGCGAAACGCCAGAGCAAGCTGCTAACAGAGAGCTTAAAGAAGAAATTGGCTTTGGTGCTGAGTATTTTAAACCATTAAGAACAGTAACAATGGCGCCGAGTTACTTTAATGCCACTATGCATATTTTATTTGCTAAGCAATTATACCCACAAACCCTTATTGGCGACGAACCAGAGCCGCTTGTTGTTGTTAAGTGGCCATTAACTCAGTGGCAGTCATTATTAGACCAAGAAGATTTTACCGAAGCACGCAGTGTTGCAGCTTTGCTATTATTAGATAAGTATTTAGCGTCTGGAGCTGCCGATGAATAAATTAATCGAACCGTGTATTGAATTAGCTGAGCGTGCTGGCGATGCAATTATGGCCATTTATAAAAAAGGCGATATTGGCCAACAAGAGAAATCAGATAATACGCCTGTTACCAAAGCTGACTTAGCAGCAAATGACGTACTGGTTGCTGGATTAAAAGTCTTAGCGCCCGATATCCCAATTATGTCGGAAGAAATACCTATACCTGCACTCGCCGACAGACAGGACTGGCAGCGTTATTGGTTGCTCGATCCGATGGATGGTACAGGCGAATTTATTTTAGAAAGTGGCGACTTTGCAGTAAACATTGCATTGATTGAAAATAATCATCCTGTGCTTGGCGTTATTCATTGGCCTGCAAAAGGTGTGACTTATTTTGCTACAGCTAAAAATGGTGCCTTTAAACGTGAAAACTCAATTGATAAGCAAATATCTGTAGCGCCGCCAGAGAGCTTGACGCTTGCAGTGAGCCGCCGCCAAAAAATAGAAGCGGTGAGTCAGTATTTAAATAGTCAGTTTACAACTATTGCTATTGGCTCGTGCTCATTAAAAGCTTGTACTGTTGCAGAAGGCAAAGCAGATTGTTTTTTAAGAATTGGTCCAACGGGAGAGTGGGATACAGGTGCTTCACAAGTTATTGTTGAAGAAGCCGGTGGTTGTATTACCGATGCAGAATTTAACCCGCTAACGTACAACCAACGCGAGAGTACTGAGAACCCTGACTTTATAGTGATGGGACATCCAGACTGGGAATGGCAAAAAATGATTAATCCGCATCAAAGGTTGAGCGCAGAATAGCAATTTGATTGCTTTTTGTTCGGTTGAACAACTTTAATTAGTTTAGGCCTTGCATTAAATGTTTATTCCTATATAGTAGCGCTCTCTTCAAGGCAGGCTCGTAAATATTACGAAAATGTTTTAAAGAAATTACAGGCGCGGGATGGAGCAGTCTGGTAGCTCGTCGGGCTCATAACCCGAAGGTCGTCGGTTCAAATCCGGCTCCCGCAAC
>NZ_JBEOOL010000056.1:0-9281 GCF_040309225.1 Pseudoalteromonas sp. GW168-MNA-CIBAN-0100
TGATCATGACATTGAGATTTAGTTCAAAAAAATCCCCGCTAATTTCTTAGCAGGGATTTGTGTATAAGAGACAGCTTTAAAAGCGCCTTTCTTTATGAGCTAAAATTAATTACTCAACAGTTTGTGTAGCCGTTGGTAAGTTAAGTTCAGCATTTGCTTTAAGCGCTTCAATAAATACCATGTAGTTTTTATTAGCTTGCGCCATAGTAATGCTTTGTTTTGCTTGAGGGTCAATATTAGCTGCAACTTGTGCATCTGTTACCGACTTAAGCGCAACAATTGCTGCATCACCATTATTTAAATTAACAAGCTCAACTACCACAGAACCTGCTGGGTGAGCCATTTTAAATGTTTGAGTCACAATAGCAGGTGAAACAGTGTAGCTTTGACGTGTTAACTGCGCTTCTTGGCGAAGTGTTAAGCTCTGCTCGTTAGCTACATCGTTTAAGCTCTTACCTGCTTGTACTTCTGCAAATAAGCTACGCGCTTTTTCTTTAGCAAGCTCAGATGATTTTTCATTAACTAAACGCGCTTTAATTTGCTCGCTTACTTCATCCAGCGCTTTAGTAGCAGCAGGTTTATGCTCGTTAATACGAACAATAATTGCATGCTCCTCACCAAGCTCAATAACTTCAGAGTTTACTTTATCTTCAAGTAAATCAACTGATGTTAGTGCTGCTACAACTGCAGGGCTGTTTAAAGGCTCTGGTAGAGCATTAAGTGCTAAAAGAGGTGTAGATTTAACTTCAACTTCAGCAACTTCTGCAGCGTCGTCTAAGCGGTCTGAAATTTCAAATGCAAGTGCGCCCATTTCTGTTTGCTTTTCGTAAAATGCATCTACTTTTTCAGCTTGTTCTAATTCAGCACGTAAGTCAGCTTTAACATCGTCATACGCTTTAACTTGTTGTGGTTGAATGTCTGTAAGTTTAATTATGTGATAACCAAACTCAGAAGCAACAACCTCAGAAATGTCACCTTTGTTTTGCAGTGCGAAAGTCGCATCTTCAAATGCAGGGTCCATTACGTCACGTTCAATCCATTCAAGGTCGCCGCCCATTTCGCCACTAACGATATCGTCAGATGATGATTGTGCTAACTCAGCAAAGTCTGCACCTTGCTCTAGTTGTGCATGAAGTGCATTGGCTTTTTCTTTTGCTGCATCATCGTCTTCACTGTTATCAATTAAGATATGTGATACGCGACGTTTTTCAGGTTCTATGTACTGCGCTTTGTTTTGCTCGTAATACGCTTTAACGTCATCCCCGGTTACCGATTCAACATTAATATCTGCTGCTTTAAGCTCAATATAACTTACTGAAATAAGCTCTGGAGATAAAAATTGTGATGCGTTTAGCTCGTAGTAATCAGACACTTCTTGCTCTGATACTTCTACGTCCACGGCAAGCGCTTCTTTATTAATGACTAAGTAGTCAATACTACGAGTTTGCTGCTGTAGAGCAATTGCGCTTTTGAGCTCGCTCTCTAGGGCAAAGTCTGTACCTGCAACAGCTGATACAACCTGACTACGTGTCATATCTTTACGTAAGTATTCACGAAAAGCATCTGGTTGAAAGTTCATTTGACGAATTACTTGTAAGTAACGATCGTTATTAAACTTTTCACCAATTTGAAAGTACGGTAGCTCTAAAATTGTTTTACGTACACTTTCGTCGCTTACGCGAAGGCCTAAATCAGCCGCTAGCTGTGATTGCAATTCTTGTTGTACTAAGCGGTCAACTACACCTTGGCGAATTTGCGCCATGTAATTTGGATCAGCGGCAATTTGTGTAAAGTATTCACCAAATTGTTGCTCTAAACGGCTACGTTCATTTTGGTAAGCACGGTTAAAATCGGTTTGACTAATTTTAATTCCATTTACTTCAGCAACGGGTTGTTCTGTGGTTTGACCTAAGTAACTACCGATCCCTGCTAAGGCAAAAGATAAAATCACCGCGCCTAAAATTATTTTGGCTACAGGTCCTTGCGAACCTTCTCTGATTTTCTCAAGCATTTGTTTATCTCTTTTTGATCAAGGTATTTTACCTTGTCACATGTAAAAAAAGCGTATCTTACCAGATACGCTTTTTCACTTGAAGTAACTGGCGGTAAAGTTACTTAATTCATCTGTTGTGGTGAATCAGTAACTTTACACTCGCCATAACTAATGTGTTTAAAACAGTGATTAGTTTACTGCGTCTTTAAGCGCTTTACCGGCTTTAAAAGCTGGAATAGTTGCAGCAGCAATTTGGATTGTTTCACCAGTTTGCGGGTTACGGCCTGAACGTGCAGCACGGTCACGTACTGAGAAAGTACCAAAACCAACAAGTGCAACTGAGTCGCCTTCTTTTAGCGCGCCAGATACAGATTCGATGAATGAATCTAGTGCACGACCTGCAGCCGCTTTAGAAATGTCAGCATCAGCTGCGATTTGATCGATTAAT
The DNA here is from genome assembly GCF_040309225.1 of Pseudoalteromonas sp. GW168-MNA-CIBAN-0100. Classification (NCBI taxonomy): domain Bacteria; kingdom Pseudomonadati; phylum Pseudomonadota; class Gammaproteobacteria; order Alteromonadales; family Pseudoalteromonadaceae; genus Pseudoalteromonas; species Pseudoalteromonas sp. GW168-MNA-CIBAN-0100. The sequence continues at coordinate 2,442 of NZ_JBEOOL010000056.1, forward strand.
TGAGATTTATTCACAATATCATCCTCTTTCATTGTTATTATCAAGAGCGATGGTTTTTTAAACTAACATCACTTTTTTGAAAATTGTAGAGCAAACTTTTAATGCTCACATGATTATATTTTTCTTAAGCCTACGCCCCATAAGGGCTAGGCTTGAAAACCAGTGCTTAACTTATCATACCGTTTAGATTTGAAAAGCCCTAAAAAGCACTTTTTTTAGCTTTTTTTTTGGTTTTTAGGTGTTTCGACCGAAAAACTCTCAACAGGATGCACTAAAGCAAGCTTTAACACCTCGTCAATCCAAGTAACTGGGTGAATATCAAGACCTGCCAGCACATTCTCTGGAATCTCTTTTAAGTCACGTTCGTTAATTTTTGGAATGATTACTGTTTTAATTCCACCACGATGCGCCGCCAATAATTTCTCTTTTAAGCCACCAATAGGAAGTACTTCACCACGTAGCGTAATTTCACCGGTCATTGCAACATCTGCTCGTACAGGGTTACCCGTTAAGCTAGATACAAGACCTGTTACCATTGCTGCGCCCGCACTAGGACCATCTTTAGGTGTTGCGCCCTCTGGTACGTGAACGTGAATATCACGTTTTTCGTAAAAATCGCTATTAATACGAAATGTATCTGCGCGATTACGTACTACCGTCATTGCCGCTTGAATCGACTCTTGCATTACATCGCCCAGTGAACCGGTATAAGTAAGTTTACCTTTACCTGGTACAGCCGCACATTCGATTGTTAGCAAATCACCGCCAACTTCTGTCCATGCTAAACCTGTAACTTGACCAATACGGTCGCCATCTTCAGCTTTACCATAATCAAAGCGTTGCACACCTAAAAAGTCTTCTAGGTTATCTTGATTGATAGTCACTGTTTTAGTGTCTTTTTCAAGTAAGATATTTTTAACTGCTTTACGGCATAGTTTTGAAATTTCGCGCTCTAGGTTACGTACGCCCGCTTCACGTGTGTAGTAACGAATAATGCCAATAATTGCACTATCTTCGATAACTATTTCAGACTCTTTTAAGCCATTACGTTTTACTTGTTTAGTAATTAAGTGCTCTTTTGCAATGTTTAGCTTTTCATCTTCGGTGTAACCCGATAAGCGAATAACTTCCATACGGTCCAGTAATGGGCCAGGAATGTTGAAGCTGTTTGATGTTGCTACAAACATGACATCAGATAAATCGTAATCTACTTCAAGGTAATGATCGGCAAAGTGGCTGTTTTGCTCAGGATCAAGCACTTCTAATAGTGCTGATGCTGGGTCGCCACGCATGTCTGATGACATTTTATCGATTTCATCTAACAAAAATAATGGGTTTTTAACGCCCACTTTTGTCATGTTTTGAATTAGCTTACCTGGCATTGAACCAATGTATGTACGACGATGACCGCGAATCTCAGCTTCATCCCGTACGCCGCCAAGCGCCATACGAACATACTTACGACCAGTTGAACGTGCAATAGATTGACCAAGTGATGTCTTACCAACACCTGGTGGCCCAACTAAACATAAAATTGGCCCTTTAAGCTTATTAGTACGCTGTTGTACCGCGAGGTACTCAATAATGCGTTCTTTTACTTTATCTAAGCCGTGGTGATCGCTATCAAGAATTTTTTGCGCGCCCGCTAAGTCTTTTTTCACTTTAGAGCGTTTTTTCCATGGCACATTAATTAATGTGTCAATGTATGAACGCACTACAGTCGCTTCTGCAGACATTGGCGACATCATCTTAAGCTTATTAAGCTCTGTCGTCGCTTTGTCTTGTGCTTCTGTTGGCATACCCGATTCTTCGATGCGTTTTTTAAGTGCTTCAAATTCGTCAGGTACATCGTCAAGCTCACCCAGCTCTTTTTGAATGGCTTTCATTTGCTCATTGAGGTAATACTCGCGCTGAGACTTTTCCATCTGCTTTTTAACGCGGGTACGAATTTTCTTCTCAACTTGCAGTAAGTCTATTTCGCCTTCCATTAATGCCATTAAATATTCAAGACGTTCTGTAACGCTTGAAATTTCTAGCACTTTTTGCTTTTCAGGTACTTTAAGCGGCATATGAGCTGCCATTGTATCGGCAAGGCGTGCTGGCTCATCAATACCTGAAACTGAAGTTAGTACTTCAGGTGGAATTTTTTTGTTTAGCTTTACATAGCCTTCAAACTGGCTAATTGCGCTACGAATAAAAATATCTTGTTCTTTCTCGTCTACCGAATCAGATTCAATAAATTGAGCATTAGCAACAAAAAAGTCATCGTTATCTACAAATTCTTCAATTTGTGCGCGCTGTGTACCTTCAACTAAAACTTTAACTGTACCGTCTGGTAATTTTAATAACTGAAGTACAGTGGCAATAGTACCGATACGATAAATATCATCTTGCTCTGGTTCATCTACAGTTGCATCTTTTTGTGCAACCAAGAAAATTTGTTTGTCTTTGTCCATTGCCGCTTCTAGGCATTTTATTGATTTTTCACGGCCAACAAAAAGCGGGATCACCATGTGCGGGTATACCACAACATCGCGCAGTGCAAGGACTGGGATTTCGACTCGGTCGGTTCTCTCAAGCGTCATTATAGTTTCTCTTCGCACTTCATTTATTTTAAAGATTACTCAAGTATATGGGGATAACCTAATTAAAGTTCAACAATTTTCCCATACTCGATTAAATTAATTATAAAAAAAGGAGCCTAAGGCTCCTTTTTTCATTCAAATAGCTTAAAAACTATTCTGATGCAGCTTTATCTTGTTTATTATTTTCATAAATCAAGATTGGGTCTGACTCACCTTTAATAACGGTTTCATCAATAACCACTTTGCTTACGTCATCCATTGAAGGAAGTTCGTACATAGTATCAAGTAACACACCTTCAACGATTGAACGAAGACCACGTGCACCTGTTTTACGCTCCATTGCTTTGTGGGCAATTGCAGCTAAGGCATCATCGCGAAACTCAAGTTCAACGTCTTCCATACCAAACAATACTGAGAACTGTTTAGTAATCGCGTTTTTAGGTTCACTCAATATTTGTACAAGAGCAGCTTCGTCAAGTTCTGTTAACGTAGCAACTACTGGCAAACGACCTATAAACTCAGGAATTAAGCCGTATTTAACTAAATCTTCTGGTTCTACGTCTTTAAATGTTTCACTTAAAGAACGACTCGCCGCAGATTCTTTTACGCTAACGCCAAAACCGATACCGGTATTTTTATGGCTACGTTGCTCAATTACTTTATCTAGGCCTGAAAATGCACCACCACAAATAAACAAGATTTTAGACGTATCTACTTGTAAAAACTCTTGTTGTGGATGTTTACGACCACCTTGCGGTGGAACAGAAGCAACGGTGCCTTCAATCAGTTTAAGTAGCGCCTGTTGAACGCCCTCACCCGATACATCACGTGTAATTGACGGGTTATCTGATTTACGAGAAATTTTGTCAATTTCATCAATGTAAACAATGCCACGTTGCGCTTTTTCAACATCGTAATCGCATTTTTGTAAAAGCTTTTGAATGATGTTTTCAACATCTTCACCTACATAACCTGCTTCGGTTAATGTAGTGGCATCGGCCATAGTAAACGGCACATCAAGTAGACGCGCTAATGTTTCTGCAAGTAATGTTTTACCACTACCTGTTGGGCCGATAAGCAAAATATTACTTTTACTTAATTCAATGTCTTGCTTAGTCGATTGGTTACGTAGGCGTTTATAATGGTTATAAACGGCAACAGACAATACTTTTTTAGCATGATCTTGACCAATAACATAATCGTCTAAGTGTTTACGAATTTCTTTTGGTACAGGTAGTTTGTCAGACGTATCATGCTTAGGAGCAATGTCTTTGATCTCTTCCCTGATAATATCGTTACACAACTCTACACATTCATCACAAACGTATACTGAAGGGCCTGCAATTAATTTACGCACTTCATGTTGGCTTTTGCCACAAAAAGAGCAGTATAACAATTTATTACTTTTGTCGCCGTCTGTAGGAGTGTCAGACATTCAGCTACCTCATTTTATTACGTTGGCCACCAAAACTGTTGGCGGCTATTTCAATACGCTTTAACTATACCAAAATTTATTAGTTTTCGCATAGTAACTCAAAGTGGCAAACAGGCAATCCTGCTCGCCAAGCGCTTACTTTTTGTCGCGATTTGTAAACACAGAGTCTACCAAGCCGTAATCTACAGCTTGCGTGGCACTCATAAAGTTATCACGATCTGTGTCTTTAGAGATAATATCTAATGGTTGGCCTGTATGCTCAGCCATTAAGCGATTAAGCTTAGCTTTAATAGACAGAATTTCTTTAGCATGTATTTCAAAGTCAGATGCTTGACCTTGGAAACCACCTAATGGTTGGTGAATCATCACACGTGAGTTTGGTAGGCAAAAACGCTTACCTTTAGCGCCAGCAGTAAGTAAAAAAGCACCCATGCTTGCAGCTTGACCTACACATATTGTACTTACATCTGGTTTGATGAAGTTCATTGTGTCGTAAATAGCCATACCCGCAGTTACTGAACCACCTGGTGAGTTGATGTATAAAAAGATATCTTTATCAGGATTTTCTGATTCTAAAAATAGCATTTGCGCTAAAATCAGATTTGCCATGTTGTCTTCAACTTGACCTGTTAAAAAGATAATACGCTCTTTTAATAATCTCGAATAAATATCATACGAGCGCTCGCCTTTCGGTGTTTGTTCAACAACCATTGGGACCAATGCATTTAGGGGATCTGTAATACCAGTATTCATACTTATTTAATTCCTTATGCGCTTATACTTATCCTTATTATAAGGAAGCATAGTTATCGTTTTTCGCAAATTTAGAGCCAAAAACTAAAATGGCCCGGGCACGCTGTATAAACAGAGTAGCACGAGCCATTTAATCGTTAGCGAGAGCTTAAGTCAATGACTTATTAAGCACCTTGCTGTGGATTCATGATGTCATCAAATGCTTTTTCAACATCAGTAACAACTGCTTTAGCTAAAATAGCTTCAACAGCTTGCTCTTCCATTGCTACATTACGCATTTGCTGCATAAGTTGATCATTACCTTTGTAGTATTCTACTACTTCAGTTGGATCTTCGTATGCAGAAGCTACCGTTGCGATTAATGCTTCAACTTTAGCGTCATCAACTTTAATCTCGTTAGCTTTAATCACTTCACCTAATAAAAGGCCAGTTTTAACACGTGTTACAGCTTGCTCGTGGAACAATTCAGCTGGAAGCTCTGGCATGTTTTGAGCGTCGCCGCCAAAACGTTGAGCTGCTTGCTGACGTAGAGCATCAACTTCTTGATCAACAAGTGCTTTAGGCACTTCGATTTCGTTGTTAGCTAAAAGACCTTTGATTGCTTGGTCTTTAACGCTTGCTTTAACCGCTTGGTCTAGCTCACGTGTCATGTTCTTTTTAACTTCTTCTTTAAGCGCGTCTACTCCGCCTTCGGTAACACCGAATTTAGTTGCAAACTCTTCGCTTAATTCTGGTAATTCTTGCGCTTCAACTTTTTTCACTGTGATAGTGAATTGAGCCGCTTTACCTTTTAAGTTTTCAGCGTGGTAATCATCAGGGAAAGTTACATCAGCAACTACTTCTTCGCCTGCTTTTTTACCTACGATGTTATCTTCAAAACCTGGGATCATACGACCTTGGCCAAGTTCTAATGGGAAGTCTTCAGCTTTGCCGCCTTCAAATACTTCACCGTCGATAGTACCTACGAAATCAACTGTTACACGGTCGTTTTCGCCAGCAGCTGCATCAACATCAGCCCACGCTGCGTGTTGCTTACGAAGTGTTTCTAGCATGTTAGCTAAATCTTCGTCAGTCACTGTTACCGCTGGTTTCTCAACAGTAATTTTATCTAAACCTTGAACTTCAACTTCAGGGTAAACTTCAAACGTTGCTGAGAATTCTAAATCTTTACCTGCTTCAAGTGATTTAGGTGCGAATGTAGGCGCGCCAGCTGGATTGATTTTTTCAGAAACGATTGCTTCAATGTAATTACGTTGCATTACTTCGCCAGCAACTTCTTGACGAACTGCAGGGCCAAAACGCTTGTTAATTACAGATACTGGAACTTTACCAGCACGGAAACCATCTATACGCTGTGTTTTTGACAGTTGTTGTAGGCGTTTTTTTACTTCGGTCTCAACGTTCTCTGAAGGAACGGTGATAGTTATACGGCGCTCAAGGCCTTGGGTCGTCTCAACAGAAACTTGCATGATTTACCTCAATATTCAATTTTGGCGACTGTTCGCCTTCCTTTACAAACAAAGTGATCTGCATGAGTCTTGATAAAGTTTAAGCGGTTTTTCACACTTAAAAGCATCCGTCGCTACCATGAGATACCATTGCTGCTTTGCCCTTCGGGCACTATGTTAAACAATAGACGCGGCATTATAACCTAATATTTATGATAGTCGAGTATAGGGGGCAATTATTTGGACTAGATAAGGGACTATAGAGACTAACTGAATAAAAAACAGGCTAACTAGGCATTGAATGGATTAAAGTAGAAATTATTTAATAGAATTATAGGCTAACAGATTTAGATTTATAACTTAGAGGAATTTACTTATTATTCTTATTAGATAAGAAAATGGTCGGCGATGCAGGATTTGAACCTGCGACCCCTTGGACCCAAACCAAGTGCGCTACCAAACTGCGCTAATCGCCGACATTGAAGAGTTAACTTCTTTTTTCATACTGAACACTTAAACTGAGAGTTTAAGACCATTTTAAGAAAATGGTCGGCGATGCAGGATTTGAACCTGCGACCCCTTGGACCCAAACCAAGTGCGCTACCAAACTGCGCTAATC
>NZ_JBEOOL010000057.1:0-2811 GCF_040309225.1 Pseudoalteromonas sp. GW168-MNA-CIBAN-0100
ATATTGTTAAAGAACGTTTTGAGTCGCTTTAGCGTCTCAAGGGATGCGAATAATACACCCTTTATTTTTCGAGTCAATACTTAGTTTTAAACTTTCTTTCGACAATTTAAAACCGAAGTTTTATTTAACTCTCTGAGTATTTCGTGCCTCGCTATGCTTCAGCGTTTCCCGTCTCAGTGGGGTCGCATTATAGGGAGCGGCGGATTTTACGCAAGCGTTATTTTCATTAAATAGTAATTAAAATTAAGCCCCAAGCAAGCACACACGATAAGCACAAGTTACCCACAAAACCCTGTTGATAACTCTGTTTTTGAACTTTAAAACTAAACACTTTTATCCTGATGTGATAAGTTGCGGTCACTTTTTTTAACTCATGTATTTAGGCAGTATCCATGACAGACATAATAAACAGTATAAGTGCCCTTCTATGGGGCCAAGTTCTCGTCTACTTATTAATAGCAGCAGGCCTCTTTTTTACTTTTCGACTAGGCTTTATTCAGTTTGTGCAATTTCCACATATGTTCAAAGTTATGTTTGGCTCTCGTAAATGTGCCGATAACGAAATTTCATCCTTTCAGGCTTTTTGTACTTCGTTAGCTGCACGCGTTGGTACAGGTAATATGGCTGGTGTTGCTGTTGCCTTATACCTAGGTGGGCCAGGTGCTATTTTTTGGATGTGGCTTATTGCATTAATAGGTATGGCTACAAGCTTTGCTGAAAGTACTTTGGCTCAGGCTTATAAAACAAAAGATGCTGAAGGCAATTTTAGAGGTGGCCCTGCTTATTATATGCAAAACGGTTTAGGTAAACGCTGGATGGGGACTTTATTCTCGTTATGCTTAATTTTAGCCTTTGGTTTGGTATTTAACGCCGTACAGTCAAACTCTATTGCTGCAGCATTTGAAGTAGCATTTGATGTACCTAAGTATATAGTAGGCATTTGCTTGGTTATTGGCTCTGGTATTATTATTTTTGGTGGTTTGAAAACGATTTCTCGTTTTGCTGAAATGGTTGTCCCATTTATGGCATTAGCTTACTTGTTAGTGGCTCTTTATGTATGCGCTATTAACTTTACTGCATTACCTGATGTAATTGTACTTATAATAAAAAGTGCTTTTGGTATTGAACAAGCTGGTGCAGGTGCAATTGGTTATGGTGTTACACAAGCTATGATCCAAGGTATAAAGCGTGGCTTATTCTCAAACGAAGCTGGTATGGGTAGTGCAGCTAATGCTGCAGCCACTGCGACACCTTACCCTCCTCATCCAGCATCACAAGGTTATGTGCAAATGCTAGGTGTATTTATTGATACTATTGTTATTTGTACAGCGACTGCTTCTCTTATTTTACTATCGCAGCAATTAGTACCTGAATCTGGTGTTATGGGGATTGAACTTACACAAGCAGCATTACAAGAACATGTAGGCGACTGGGGTACTTACTTTATTGCCATTGCTATATTGTTTTTTGCTTTTACTTCTATTGTGGCTAATTACTCTTACGCTGAAACAAATTTAATGTTTTTAGAGCACAACTCTAATAAAGGTATGTTTATCTTTAGACTTGTTGTTTTAGGTATGGTGATGTTTGGTGCTGTTGGTGAGCTTGGTTTAATTTGGACGCTGGCAGATATATCAATGGGTTTAATGGCCATTGTAAACGTTATAGCGCTATTTATGCTTTCAGGTGTTGTTGTATGGCTCTCTAAAGATTACAACGAACAACGCAAAAAGGGCTTAATACCCACCTTTGACAAAAGTAAGCATCCTAAACTTGCTAAAGAGGTCGATCCCGAGGCCTGGAAATAAACAATAAACAGCGAGCTACGGCTCGCTTTTTTAGTTCTAAAAATAAAAAGTCCTGACACATAGCACTCAATCATTTATACGTAAAAGCTGTTACGGACGATAAGAACTGTATAGACATTATCTGATTATCAGCCTAGATAAGACAACCTACAAAAACAGATGTTTAATGCCCATAGCTCTGCATTATGTATAAGCACTTTATTGTTTACCTATTTGAAGTTCTCACCATAACTCTAGATTTACTCTTACCCGCGATTTTTAACTTCCAATGAGCATGTGTTAGCAACCAATTCGACAACTATACCAACCTGCATAAATCTCTGAGCAATTTAACGAATTAAATTGCACTATAACGTCGTTAAAAATTTTTATTTAGAACACTAGATACAAAAATTTTTGCCTAGATCTAGCGTAATTTCCTTAACCTTAAATAGACCCCATATATAAGCAGATTGGTATTACTTTATGCTACCAGCACATAGGTGTTTGAACTTTGCTTTCAAGGTTGTTTGCTCTCGAGGTGTAGATTGCTTTACTGTTTTGAATTTTTTAAAGCTAATGACCTACTTTACTGGTTGGTATCATAAGTCTATGACGCTTAGTTCAGTTCAAAGTGTATTCATTAGCATTAAGTACTCTGTGTCGCTAAGGGTTGCATGGCTGGTTTATTTGAGGCGTTATAGGATTGGGTTTGGAGATATTACATTATGCTTACTCATATATATCTTTAATACGATAGATATACAAACTCTTACTGAACTATCACACAACGCTATTATTGGGTAGACCATGCATAAAGTAGTGCATATCAAGATAATATAAATCATAGAAAACATAAAAATGATAAATCAGGATTTTTACTGGATGTTTTATAGATATTAGAAGGTTTATTAGATATTTTTTAAGCAGAGCGCTTAATAGATAGATGGTGCCCGAGGCCGGACTTGAACCGGCACGACTTGTTAGTCGAGGGATTTTAAATCCCTTGTGTCTACCAATTCCA
>NZ_JBEOOL010000058.1:0-2125 GCF_040309225.1 Pseudoalteromonas sp. GW168-MNA-CIBAN-0100
TCGAGTTTTATCTCGCCGCCCGCGTTGTGAATAATTAAATCGCCATTACCTGAGCCCGTAATGTTTATATTATTGTTAGTTTGTAAAAACGTAGAGCCATTAGTTCGGAGTTTTTGAAGTTGGTTGCCACAGTAAGCTTTTACTCTTTAAGCGAAGCGCCTCTAGCCCTCTTTGTGAATAATTTACTCAAAAAACATATTGCACAAAGAGAAAAGAATGAGAAGTAAATGAGGGCGTTAACCATAAAAAGCAGCCATTACTTGAAAGGTTAGGCGCTAATTTTTAGCGCCTAACTTCACAACATCCGTGTTGTTAAAGAGCGGGTAATTATTTATATATTCGTTTATTCTGGTTTTGGTGGGTTAACATTAATTAACCAATCAGGAATATACTCATTTTCAATAGTGATTTGATAGCCTTTGACTTCTTTAGCGATAACGGCCATCGCGGTTAACGCTAAAGGGATAGCACCTTCATTGGCGCCTAAACGCTCTTCATCACTGTAATATTCTTTGTGCAGTAACAAGGCTTTTTCCATGGCGTTATTGTAGGCTTGCTCACCGTCTTCGGTGAAAATCGCTTCGATAACAGAGACCAACGGCCACTTGAGGCGGCTGGCATATAAATACGCTTCATCAATAGGGTAATCATCCGGGTTAGAGGTGACATACGCTTGCTCAAGTAAATGTGCTAAATCGGCCTTTGGATTGAATAGCCCTTTGAGTAAATCAGCTAAGGCGTAATCAAACGGTTTGAGTTGATTGCCGTAATTAGAGTTTACAAACACCTCATTACCGATGGTGGTTAAAAAATCAATGGCCTCTTGGTTGCGTACGATAATCGCGGCATATAAAGCAAGTAGCCAAACAGGATGCTCTGCGTTTTCAGGATTTTTCTTGCCAATGACTTCTAGGTATTCATCGTCATAAAAAAATGCAAAGGCTTGACCATCATTGGCGTTACTTTGAAAAATACCGTGCCCTAATTGTGATGCGCGTAACAGGTAAAGCCAAGCATGGTAGCTATTAGGGTTTTCAATGGCTTCCATTGGGAAGGTGTCTATTAGATTACGCTTAAAATGATTATGTAGCCCATGGCTAGGATCTTCTTGAATGCGCCCAAGTCCCCCTTCTTGCAACCTATTGTATAACTTGATTGCTCTCTCATAGCTTCTTTGTGCAAAGCTGTAATGGCTTTTAATCATCTTAATTACTCCTTAAAATCCGATATCAAAAATAGACACATCAATGACATCGATTAAACCAGTGTCGTTGGCTTTTTGTTGTATGCCAATATATTTTAGGGCTTTGTTTTCTTTTGCAATTTCTAACTCATCCAGCATATCTTCAATCCCCTCGACCTGCTTAGTAAACGCTTCTTCGCCGACTTTACCATAGCGAGGGTCTTTTGTGAGTATGCGTAGTTTATCGTTATAATTTTTTATCACAGAATTCATGTACTTGGCAGTTCCTTGCTGTGCGCGCTCTTCTCCTGCCATTCTGCTGCCCCACGTTGCATTACCGCCTTTGGCTTCCATGATAAGCACTTTGCCATCGTCGATAGTATACACTTGGTCAAATTCACCTTGCTTGCCGTTACCGGGTAGTTTGGTGTTTAATGGTTTGGCGTTAGGGTAGTTTTGTTGTACATAAATGCGGGCGGCTTCTTCACCTAAGTCTTCACTGGCTAGTCGCATGGCTTTTTGTGCATCTTTTAATGCTTTAGCGTCTCCTGCTAATAGCGCGGCATCACGTTGTGCCACGGCGTTATTTCGCGCCGTTTCGAGTGTTTTTAAACGGGCTCTTGCCGCTGAGTTTAAATTGCTGTGTTTAATTTTTAATTTTTGTGACAGGGAATTAAACACATCGATTTGGTCAGATACGGCCACTAACGCGCCATTTTCATAACGCAGTTTTGGTGGTTTACTGCCATCTATGCGCTGTATGATAACTTTACCGTCTGCATTGGTGTATGCACGGTAGTTGCCACGAATATCATCGGGTAGATTTTGTAATAAGTAGTCAGCATGGGCTCTCGCTGACACCTGTGTTGTTACGCCTCGATTGGTACCTGGTTGTAATGCCGCATCGGGCTTGTCAATGCGCTCAATTAATTTAGGTTGCTC
>NZ_JBEOOL010000059.1:0-1942 GCF_040309225.1 Pseudoalteromonas sp. GW168-MNA-CIBAN-0100
ATGTCAACAACAACCGAAAAGTGATCCACTCCACCATTTGAATATTGATCCACTATTTATTAAGGTTTTCCATTAACCCTGCTTGTTTCTTTTCTTTAATTCTATAACTTTCCCCCTTAATTTGAACAATGTGTGAGTGGTGTAAAATTCTATCTAACATAGCTGATGTTAACGCTGTATCATTCGCAAAAATGCTTCCCCATTGTCCAAATGGGAGATTACTTGTGAGTATTATCGCTCCTTTTTCATAACGCTTTGCAATGACGTCAAACAATAACTTGGATTCTTGAGCACTGAACGGTAAATAACCTATTTCATCAATGATTAGTAGCCTGGGTGCCAGCACTGACCGCTGCATCACTTGTTTATACTTATCTTGTCGTTGGGCGGTGGTTAATTGCAATATTAAATCAGATGCGCTAATAAAGCGGGTTTTCAAGCCTGCTTGCACTGCCTTGTAACCTAGCGCACTGGCAATATGTGTTTTGCCTACACCAGATGGCCCGAGCAGAACGATGTTTTCTTTTCGTTCAATAAACGAGAGTGTGGCAAGCTCGTTAACCTGTTTTTTGGGCACACCAGTGGCGAACGTAAAATCAAATTCCTCGAGCGATTTTAATGACGGAAACCCAGCCATACGTGTAAACATAACCTGTTTACGTTGATGCCGGTGCTTCTGCTCGCTTTGCAGTATGCGTTCTAGAAACTGTAAATAATCCCATTCTTCTTTTGCTGCTTGCTGCGCTAGCGCTGTTGCGTTCGTTTCAACACCAGCGAGTTGAAGCTCCTCTGTTAGCTCATGCAAACGTGCTAATTGTAAGTTCATAAAGCCTCCGAAAACTGCGCGTAAATGTTTAAATCATGATGTAACGGTTGAGTCTCGAAGGACATATCAAATAAAGGCATGCTCACTTCTGCCGGCTGTGGTGGTGCAACAGGTTGGAGCGGGGGTAAAGATTGAAGGTATGTCTGCTCTTCTTTTAATCTATCTGCGGGTTTTACTTTTATTGTGTCGTGAATACGCTGGTTAGCCACTGTGTTCAACCAGTTAATGACTTCAACATTGGCAGTTTCAACGTCCAAAGTAAGTTCAAGGGCAGATAATTTAGTGGCCAATGGCTGATAAAAGTTATCGCGCACATAGCGTACCATTCGCTCTACTTTGCCTTTTGTTTGCGGGCGGTAGGGCTTACATAGCTTTGGAATGAACCCCATTTCTTTACTAAATTGGTAAAAATGCTGATTAAAGCGGTGTTTACCCTCACCGTAAGCATCACGCTCTATAACAACGGTTTTCATGTTGTCATACCACACTTGCTGTGGAATGCCTTGGAAATACTCAAAGGCTTGGCGATGACATGCTTCGAGCGTTTCATAGCGCATGTTGTCAGTAATCGCGACAAACAATGCACGGCTATAGCCTAAAACAGCGACAAAGGCATGCAGAGGTGATTTCCCACCTCGCATTTGGCCCCAATCAACTTGCATTTGTTTACCTGCTTCTGTTTCAAAGCGAATAATGGGTTGGGGCTCAACGCTCCCTCGATATTGATGCAGGTATTGACGTAGTAACGATATTTCTCCGGTATAGCCTTGCTCTTTAATTTCCCTGAGTAAAACAACGGCTGATAAGTGTATTGGAGCAGCTTTAGCTAACCGAGAATGCAAATATGGTTTAAAGGCCTCTAATTTTGAAATACCCGTTTTACGAGTAGCATAATGCGGCTCGTCAAAATCACCCTGAAGGTATTTTTTAACGGTGTTACGCGATATGCCTAACTGTTTAGCAATGGCTCGTTGAGACATGCCTTGCATGGCTAAGACTTTTATTTTCATGAACTCTTCTTTTGAAATCATGGTGCTTACCGAAAAGCACCAGTGTTAAGTTAACTGGATCAGATTTCAATTGTTGAAGTGGATCATTTTTGCATTGCTGGTAACA
>NZ_JBEOOL010000060.1:0-1842 GCF_040309225.1 Pseudoalteromonas sp. GW168-MNA-CIBAN-0100
GATACTGGACTTGAACCAGTGACCCTCGCCTTGTAAGGGCGATGCTCTCCCAACTGAGCTAATCACCCACATATAATTTAAAACGCTACTATTTAAATAAATAGTACTGGACTTTAACCAGTGAACTTCATTGTTGTTTGTAAGTAGCGATGATGCTCTCTTTTTTCTAACTGAGCTAACGACCCATATAGAATTTAGATGTGAACACTTTAATTAAAAAGTGGTGGGTGATACTGGACTTGAACCAGTGACCCTCGCCTTGTAAGGGCGATGCTCTCCCAACTGAGCTAATCACCCACATCTAAACAACATTGCATTGCTGCGTTGTTGTGGGGCGCTATTATAGATAGAGTTGAAAATGTGTCAACACTTGAATGATAAAAATGTGCTGAATGAAGGTTTTATAAACAATAGGATATGGTTGAAGTCTATTTTATCATCAAATTTGATATTGCAGTTCAATTAAGCTCCTAAAAGTGAGTAGGAAATTGTATTTTATTAATCTTAAATTTAGCTTCACGATACTTATTGTTTTTTTTACTGGAGTCGTTTTTATGATTATGAGCAAGATGGATTAATATTAGGGCGAGTTATTTAGTGAATAGAGCGGTCCTTTAAAAATGAATTTAATCTAAACTTCCCAAAACAAATGCTATTTTCAGCATTCTAAACTCTATTTTTGTACTTACTTTATTTTTATAAGCGAACCTAGCCAAATCGTAAATACTCATACTTCACTAATAGCCTTCGGATTAAGACTAATAGATCACATATAACTAGTGCGTGTTGACCTTTGTGGATTGAACCCAAAGGGCAGCGCATGTTTGGACTTTATGCGGCGTTATCGCCTATTCATGGGTAATAACCACACTACATAGGCTCTGCCTTGCCTAAAAACCAAACATACTGCTGCAAATTCACCCACCAAAGATCAACACGCCCTGAAGTTTTGTACATAGCATTACGAAGCTACAATGCTCTTTAAAAAATGTTCTTCAAACAATAATCGAGTTTTTTAGTACGAGTTACGCTGGTTATTAAGCAAGTAAAGGCAGTGGGCACTCTCAAATCCACATTTAAGTTTTGGTTATTATAAGCAATTGTAACTTTTAAAAGATTAAGGCGATTGGCGGGGCCTTAATTGGTAGTTTTTAGATAAGTTCAATTTGCATATAAATGTATACCTTTGCTTTGATGCAATTTTGTTGCATTAAATAGGGGAGTAGGGTGTTGTTAAGTATTCGCTGCGATATAGTGATGTTATTATAAGCAGTAGGGCTAGAATCTTATTCAAATTGTATTTTTTAGCACGCTTGATAGCCAGTTTGTTGAAAATTAAACCATTTAAATAAAGCTAGGTAAAAAACTGTTGACTTTATTTTGGGTGGTGCATAGAATGCGCCCCGCACTAAGCGATACACGATGTGTTTATCACGACGGGTATTGATTAAGTTGGGGCCATAGCTCAGCTGGGAGAGCGCTTCGCTGGCAGTGAAGAGGTCTGCGGTTCGATCCCGCATGGCTCCACCAAAAATTAGTGTTTTGTCCTAGGGTAGCAGTTTTCTGTGTCCCCATCGTCTAGAGGCCTAGGACACCGCCCTTTCACGGCGGTAACAGGGGTTCGAATCCCCTTGGGGACGCCACTTAACTTTTATTAGTTAAAGGCGGTTTTACCGAGAAAATAGCGTCACAATTAAAGCTCGAGTCTTTACTTGTATTAAACGCAATTACCTTAAAGCTCATGATGTGAGTTAAACTTATCAACTGTCCTAGTGACACATTTATGTGTCCCCATCGTCTAGAGGCCTAGGACACCGCCCTTTCACGGCGGTAACAGGGGTT
>NZ_JBEOOL010000061.1:0-1420 GCF_040309225.1 Pseudoalteromonas sp. GW168-MNA-CIBAN-0100
TAAACCTGAGACACGAGACGAGTCACTACGGTGATGAAGTTGCTGATGCCATACTTCCAGGAAAAGCCTCTAAGCTTCAGATTATATGGAATCGTACCCCAAACCGACACAGGTGGTCAGGTAGAGAATACTAAGGCGCTTGAGAGAACTCGGGTGAAGGAACTAGGCAAAATCGTACCGTAACTTCGGGAGAAGGTACGCTCCTATCTGTGATGAGACTTGCTCTCTAAGCGGACGGGAGCCGCAGTGACCAGGTGGCTGGGACTGTTTATTAAAAACACAGCACTGTGCAAAATCGCAAGATGACGTATACGGTGTGACACCTGCCCGGTGCCGGAAGGTTAATTGATGGGGTTATCCTTAGGGAGAAGCTCTTGATCGAAGCCCCGGTAAACGGCGGCCGTAACTATAACGGTCCTAAGGTAGCGAAATTCCTTGTCGGGTAAGTTCCGACCTGCACGAATGGTGTAACCATGGCCACGCTGTCTCCACCCGAGACTCAGTGAAATTGAAATCGCAGTGAAGATGCTGTGTACCCGCGGCTAGACGGAAAGACCCCGTGAACCTTTACTACAGCTTGGCACTGAACATTGAACCTACATGTGTAGGATAGGTGGGAGACTTTGAAGCAGCGACGCTAGTTGTTGTGGAGTCAACCTTGAAATACCACCCTTGTAGTTTTGATGTTCTAACGTTGGCCCCTGAATCGGGGTTACGGACAGTGCCTGGTGGGTAGTTTGACTGGGGCGGTCTCCTCCTAAAGAGTAACGGAGGAGCACGAAGGTTGGCTAAGTACGGTCGGACATCGTACGGTTAGTGTAATGGTAGAAGCCAGCTTAACTGCGAGACAGACACGTCGAGCAGGTACGAAAGTAGGTCATAGTGATCCGGTGGTTCTGAATGGAAGGGCCATCGCTCAACGGATAAAAGGTACTCCGGGGATAACAGGCTGATACCGCCCAAGAGTTCATATCGACGGCGGTGTTTGGCACCTCGATGTCGGCTCATCACATCCTGGGGCTGAAGTCGGTCCCAAGGGTATGGCTGTTCGCCATTTAAAGTGGTACGCGAGCTGGGTTTAGAACGTCGTGAGACAGTTCGGTCCCTATCTGCCGTGGGCGTTTGAGAATTGAGAGGGGTTGCTCCTAGTACGAGAGGACCGGAGTGAACGAACCGCTGGTGTTCGGGTTGTCATGCCAATGGCATTGCCCGGTAGCTACGTTCGGAACTGATAAGCGCTGAAAGCATCTAAGCGCGAAGCAGGCCTCGAGATGAGTTCTCACTAGACTTTTAAAGTCTCTGAAGGGCCGTTGAAGACTACAACGTTGATAGGCAAGATGTGGAAGTGGTGTGAGCCATTAAGCTAACTTGTACTAATTACCCGTGAGGCTTAACCATACAACGCCAAACGCGTTTTATG
>NZ_JBEOOL010000062.1:0-1410 GCF_040309225.1 Pseudoalteromonas sp. GW168-MNA-CIBAN-0100
ATGTCATAGGTAGGTACTTAAGAAAAACATTAAGTACAGCCTTAAAAATTTGGCTCTACCCCATACTGAAATACTCCTGTTTTTCGATCGCGTTTGGGGTGTGCCCTAGCAGCATTTTTCCTCAGAAAGTCAAATGCTCCATTAACTGCATTTAACAATCCTTTCCTATGCTTCCTAATAATCGCTGTTAATATGCCAATCCACCAAACACCCGTTGTTTTTGCTACTGTCATTGTAGACATTTCAGTTTTGAATATCTTTTCAATACAGCCAGTTAAAAACCTTTTAAGCGTGGTTACTATTAAACTTACATAAATTAGCGCCTCTTGTAAGGTTGCGTTTGATGTTTGAAAGCCGCGTAAATTATTATAAGACTTACACTCCTTAAAAAGTAATTCAACCTGCCAGCGTAACCTATATAATTTGCCTATTTCAGTCGCTGTAAATTCATCAATAGATAAATTAGTGACTAAAAATGTATATTGTTTTTCTTTTTTTGACCAATACCCAACGACTCTTGTTAGCTTGTTTTTTATGCTAACATTCATATCAATAAGATCATTTTTAGGTAATTCGGGGAGCAATTCACATAACTTTGGGGAATGACTTCCTGTTAATTCCTGTCCATTTTGCTTAAAAGCATTATGTACTCTGACTGCTTTTAACCCCTTAGCTCTTAATACGTAAAATCCTCCTGCTTTATCTAATTCATGAATATAACTACCTGAATAATACCCTCTATCAGCAAGTAACAACTGTCCTTTCAACTCTTTAAATGTTGGAAGTTCTTCACGTTCAGAATAACTGTCTGGTGTTATACCTGCTTTTTCAAAGCAACCTTGCGTTAAATTTAAAGTAGCATGCAATTCAATCGCTGCTGGACACGTATTTGAAAATCGCCCAGGAAAAACATCTTTTAAAGAACGATGAAGCATAATAGAGCTACCGTCCTGAATTAAAATATTCTCAAACTTGAACAAATCTTTTTTCGTGTACTTAAGCGCATCATTTATCCAACAATTAAAAACTCTATTTGTTACCTCTCGCATTAGTTCAGCTAGTTCAGGTTTAACTAACTGGTTATGAAAAGGCTTATACTTAATAGACTGCCCTGTTAGCTGATTATAAACTCTTAATATTTCGGATAAATAGATCGTTTTTTTATCCCCAAGCGCAGCAACAAGACTAACAACCATATGAAATGCGGTAATATTTCTTTCTCTTTTAGTAAATGCTACTTGTTTACCAAGTCGGTTCAGTTTTTTTTCACTTAGGATACTTTTTAACTTATTAATAAAAATGTTAGCATTCATTTGAAGCTCTTTTCTTGATTCTGTGGTTTGTGTGGTAACAACCATTTGATCATGAATTGAGCTTCAACTCAATTTCTTAAGATCTTACCTATGACAT
>NZ_JBEOOL010000063.1:0-1391 GCF_040309225.1 Pseudoalteromonas sp. GW168-MNA-CIBAN-0100
GCTAACACCATTCAGTTAAGCATGCTTTGACTTAATGGTGTACCGAGTTTTTGAAATTCGAACGGTCCTACTTTTGGGCCGTTTTCTTTTTTCTGGAAGAATATAACGTTTCACTCGTTCTCGCATTGCCCTTAATTTCTTTGGAATTGAACCTGGCGAAGCGATGGCACACCAGAGTATTTCATCCTGTATATCCCGCAAAGCCATGACAAAACTAATTCTCAGCGGGGAGACTTTAGCCTCTTTGGCTATTCGACTTATCTCTACTCGAATTAAATTGTAGGCTAGCAATATACCCCATAGCTCTTGATTGACTCCATCCACAGTCTGACTACGCAAAAGAATACTATCCTCAAGCATCTGGTGTTTTATTTCTCCATAGCTATTTTCAATTTCCCAGCGCTCGAAATAGACATCAAGAATGGCCTGTGCACCAAAAGCCTGTTTATCATCCAAAGAGCACAGCAGACCTTTTATTTTTCCAGGCCCCATTGGCTCAGGATAAAGAACCAGTCTGGCCTGCCAGCACTCAGGAAGCGAAGGGTCTTGTTTTCTGGCATGCGCAGATACACTCATCTCTACTTTGAAGTCATGCTCAGAGTAAGATTCAATGACGGTGTATTGCGTGTTGCTTTTAATCGGGACCATCCAGTGCGACTGTGGGTGTTGCTTACGCCAATTAATCAGTAGCTCAGCGCTGAGATAACATCGGTCAAAAATAGTTAGACTGTTATCACTTACATGACCAAATAACTGCTTTGCGTAGTTCACCTCACCTTGATAACTGGGCCCGAAGGCAACGTGGTGTATCAACCGGCTACGCAAGGAGCTTAAGGCGCATAGGCGTACAATAGGATATTCTGTATGACGGTTTTTACTGTGCTTAATATAGTGAAAGTGCTCAGCAAGAGCAGGTGTATCAGGTGCACGAAATTGCGTTCCATCAACAGAAAATAACCGGAGTCCATACCACGTATCATCAGCATCTTCTTCTTGTGTCCAACGGGCTGCACATAGGTGAAATAAGGCTTGGAGGGGGTCGCTACTCAGGCGCTGTCTCGCTTGAGGAATAGCACTTGGAGCAACCGTATCGCCCAGGGTATCAGTGAGTGTTAAATCTAACTTCTCAACAACGTCACTAATAGAGCGGTCGCGAAAAAGACCCATTGCAATGATAAGCCAGACGACAAGCTCAGCAGGTAACTTACGTTTGCGAATACTTGCTTTATCGGTCTGCTCGAGCACATTAGAAATCCACTCAAGAGGGATATGTTTCTGAAATGTAGATAAAGAGTCAGGAGTGGCGAATATATCCGTATCAAGTAACCAATGACTAAGCATAAAAATACCCTCATAATCAAAAGATGATAAGGGTATTGTGAAGCAACCAA
>NZ_JBEOOL010000064.1:0-1343 GCF_040309225.1 Pseudoalteromonas sp. GW168-MNA-CIBAN-0100
GTCGAATGCACCGGTCTTGAAAACCGGCATGGGTTTATAGCCCATCTAGGGTTCAAATCCCTATCTCTCCACCATATAACAAAATAGCCCGCTAATTTAGCGGGCTTTTTTGTGTTCAAAAAAAGTACTGCACTTGCTCATGCTTGAGATTCATTCTAAAACTCAAAAGAGAACATATCGTTTAATTGAAATGTTATACCAATTCGCATAAGTATTTAAGCAATTCAACGAATTAAATCACGCGCTAAACTACTGAACGATTTTATTTGATACGTTAATGGTCAGTAGTGGAGTTGTTAGCTTCTTGCGAGGCTCTGCAAGGCATTGGTGATATCATTCATTCGGATTGTTGTAACTTTACCATGAACCTGCGATATCAGATCACCGTTCTTATCCAAAACAACAATGACTGCTTCATCACTATCTGAGGGCACACCTAACGCTTCTTCCATGACCTGTGAGTTCAGAATCCAAGTTTGATCGTGGTAGCGTTGCGGTACTTTTTCTTTTGCCCGACCAATGGCATCCTCTTCCGACATAAAGAATGGTAAATTGACAGCTAGGACGTCCCGAATCCGATATTTATCATGATCGATTTTTGAACGTAATGTGTTAACCCACTCCCGAGTAGATTTTGCGGCATTACGAGACGGCGTAAGTATGAGTAGTGTTGGTTGACCTATCAGTTTGTTACTGTCTACTTTTTCGCCATTGAGTGTTGTCGCTGTAAACGACGGCCATGGTCCATCGCCTGCAAAAGCGGACGGCCCGCATAGTGTTAGTATCGCAATAAGCGGGAGCTTAAAAATAAGTTTAAATGTTGAGTGGTAAAGTGTTTTGGGCTTTATTGGTCTGGGCATTATAGTATTCCTCAGGTCAGTGGTGGGGCGCAAAATATCAGAGCAAGCAAAATTCAAACACATAAGCAGTAATATTCAGAACAGACTCTTTTTCAAATTATCTTAGCTCTCAGATCCAATAAGCAAACAGCAAATATACAATAAGCGATTGCAGAGATTTCATCTGTTTGCATTCGAACTTTTAGCTAGCTTGGTAGGTCGTTGTAATTTATTCATTGTTGATATTATCAAGCGCTTGGCGAACTTCATTCACAATTAAATTTTTTGCCAATTTTTCATCGATATCGGGCACATCCCAGCCAAAAATAGTGCGATATTTCTCAATCAAATTACTGACGTCTTCAATAATATCGTTGCGATGGGCTGCTAACTCTAGTTTTTCTATTTTAGCCATATTCAATTCACCCCTAGATTCAAATTGTAAGTGCATAACTTGTTTTGGCTAGATTAAGTGGTCAGTTGCTCATAAGCTAACTGCTTTTT
>NZ_JBEOOL010000065.1:0-1137 GCF_040309225.1 Pseudoalteromonas sp. GW168-MNA-CIBAN-0100
CTTCTTCTAGTGCCGCTCGATCTAAAATATCTGCAAGTACATTGCTTTCAACATTCTTATTTATTGGTTCATTCAGAGCATTCTTAAGCATAGAAATTTCATCATTAACTTGGTTTATTATATGCCCTAATTGGTCTGTTTTTAAAAATTCATGCATTCCTTATATCCTATACTAAACATCAAAAAGGTATTTAAACTGTAAGCGTCTAGCGAACCACACCTAGCATCGATGTTCTGATTATCTAAAAATACCTGCTCAATGATAAATTCGGAGCAGGTGATGAAAACTTACAGAACAAGCGCACAGTGGCAGCAGCTTTTGCTGAAACGCAGTACGTTTAGTGGTACTAATATTGAATTCTGCCAACACCATAATGTCGCTATTACGACTTATTATAAACAACGTGCTTTACTGGCAAAAGACCAGCCTAATTCCACCTTGCCAGTGCACACGCAGTGCCTTACATCATCACGTTTTGTCCAGGTAAAACAAACTACTGAAGTCTGCGCGCAAACTCGTCAAAATACGCTGCAGTTTGATACGCTAACCGGCCAACTCACGTTTCCTATCGATTTAGCGACGGCCGATATCGTTGCCATTATTAAAGGGCTAACGGTATGAGGATGTTCGTTGATGTACCCACCGTCTATTTATGTGCCGATGCCGTTGATTTTCGAAAATCAATTAATGGTCTGGCGGCGTTGGTGGAAGCAGAGCTTGAACTACCCGTGCTCAGTGGTGCGCTATTTGTGTTTTGTAATAAAGGCCGTGACAAACTCAAACTGCTTTACTGGGATAACACCGGTTTTGCACTGTGGTATAAGCGATTAGATAAGCATAAGTTCAAATGGCCCAAACTCATGTCACCCACCATGACCTTAAGCGAGCAGCAATTACACTGGTTATTATCGGGTTATGATGTGATTGGACACAGTAAAATTGATGTCGCAGGTAAGCAAATGCTTTAATATTTGCGATCGATTGATGATCATCAAAGTGAGTTCAGTTAGCACTGCAAAGCCTTTGATGATGCCTTAAAATAGGCGTCATGAAAAATGAACTCGCCCTTAAACAGCGCATTGCTGAACTTGAAAAACTGTTAGCGCAGAAGGATGCCCAGATTGCGGCATTGGAAG
>NZ_JBEOOL010000066.1:0-1100 GCF_040309225.1 Pseudoalteromonas sp. GW168-MNA-CIBAN-0100
GTTGGATACGTTCCTAAAAAGAGTAATTCTACAGCCTCAACGCCCTGTTAACAGGCAATAAAATAGTTGGTTAAAATGTGAAGCGAAGCGGAACCTAACCAACTGTTTTTGTTGCGTTTGAAGTGCTTGTTATGTGGCAGTGTACTGTAAATTTTATTAAGCTTTAAAAGCTATAAATACACCAACAACACAAATAAGTTGAATGAAGTACACCGCTTGTAATACTTTCCCATTTTTAGCCGCTACAACAAAACCTGTAGAGTCAGAAGTTTTAGGCTTATAGGTAATAAAAAACAATAAATTTTTAAAACCACCAAAAGGGTTTATCCAAGAATTTTTACTTGGGTTCTCTATTTCTGAGTCTGAATGTTTTTGCATGTTATCAATGCAACTATTTTCCAAATAATTAAACAGAAATGAGCTTACGAATATCCATACCCAGATTATCAACCCTATAATTAGTTCAAATTGACTCAATGCTGACTCCATGCCACATAACGCTTAATATAACTGGAAAATACGAGCGCTTTACAGCGAGTAGTTTCCCAGTTGATGTTTTTGTTATACGCACATATTACGCTAATGTTTGGGAACATAGGTTTTACCCCACTTATTAGCCGCTGCCAAAGCAAAACCAAAATAGACAATACTGAAAACACCATTGAAAAATTCAAAATTTACTTCGTTGTTTACAGATTCAAAAGCGGCACTAAAAAGAGATATGAAAAATCCAAGTACAGCACTAAACCAAATGAATTTAATTATCACACCATAAAATTTCTCACTCAAAATCCCACTGTGTTCCTGAAAGCTCAGGAAAAAACTGGTTATTTTATGACAAATATAAACCATCAATAACGTTAGCGGCGGTACTAAAATAGCTTCTACAACTTCATGAAATATTAGGCCAATTAACATAGCTAACGAACACCACACTAAAGGAATTTTAAAACCCAATATCTCAGTGTAATTTAAGTATTTTGGTTTAACAGCTTCGTTATTCAACTACATGTCCTTTGTGCGTATAACGAGCCTGTAGATTAACTCGTTTTTAAATTTGTTTTTATTGATAAACAAACCATAGCTGAGTTCCTATTT
Organism: Pseudoalteromonas sp. GW168-MNA-CIBAN-0100; assembly: GCF_040309225.1. Classification (NCBI taxonomy): domain Bacteria; kingdom Pseudomonadati; phylum Pseudomonadota; class Gammaproteobacteria; order Alteromonadales; family Pseudoalteromonadaceae; genus Pseudoalteromonas; species Pseudoalteromonas sp. GW168-MNA-CIBAN-0100. The sequence goes on from NZ_JBEOOL010000066.1 coordinate 1,099, forward strand.
TG
>NZ_JBEOOL010000067.1:0-940 GCF_040309225.1 Pseudoalteromonas sp. GW168-MNA-CIBAN-0100
CCTTTTATTTCACCTTTAGGTGTCGGAATTTGAATAAGCCTTGCTTGCCATGTATCACCTAGGTAAGGGGCTGATTTTTTAGCTTGTGGCGAAATAGGCATTGTTATTAAGTGGTCGTAATCGCTAAATGATTCCGTTATTTCATAGCGCATTTTACTTTTGATGGGCGTAAGCCAATGATGATTTTCGCTAACACCTTGCCAGCTCGTGAATAGTTCAGCCGAAAAGAAACCTCTATCAAATAGAGTTAGTGAATGTTCAGGTGCTGAGCCAACAAGCTGTTGAGCATAATGAATTTCACTTTGAGTAATGGGGCCAAACGCTGCATCGGATATTAAATGCGTTCTTGTCGACATCAAGGTTACAGCAAGTACTGAGGGGAAGTTCGTTGTCGATTGAGCATAGCCAAAATGACGGTTACTCGGCGTATCTTGGGTTTTAAATTGTGTACCGTCAACGCTTAGCAGCTTTAAACCACACACGTCATCAAAAGTTTGCGACTGCTCCCACTGCGTTGCTGTATGTTTAAAAAGGTGTTTCATAGGCGCTGCGCCTAGCTTTTCTTTCCCTTTTATAATACTGCTGGTCGCCAATGGTGGAAGCTCTCCTTTAGCGTCAGGAAAAGCGAGCTCTAGTTTGTCACAGACTTCAGATATTGAGCGGTTTCTTAATAAACCAATTCCTAACACAAGCCAAGCGGCTTGTTCGGCGGGGAAGCGTCGTTTGCGTACAGAGGCTCTTCCTGTTTGGGTAACAGCTTCTTCAATCCACTCAAGGGGAATGTGCTTAGTGAACGAATCAATATCACGATCTTGGCAAAACTCAGTCGTAAGGTGTAATTCTTTAATAAATTCAGACATAAAAATAGGCCACAACTTCTGTTGTAGCCTATTATGAGCCCTTTGAAAGATCGTTCAATTAGCTTAAACGATCTGCATTA
>NZ_JBEOOL010000068.1:0-857 GCF_040309225.1 Pseudoalteromonas sp. GW168-MNA-CIBAN-0100
GTTGTTACGCCTCGATTGGTACCTGGTTGTAATGCCGCATCGGGCTTGTCAATGCGCTCAATTAATTTAGGTTGCTCAGGCGATACTGTGTGCGATATTGTTTTATCTAGCTGTTTGCGCTTAAGTATATCGGCCATATTAACCAGTGCGCGATTGGCGCTGGCAAGGTGTTTTGATTTACTCGCTGCAGAAGCGGCAACACCCACCCCGCCTGTTAATATCGCTAATAATATTTCAAAGGCCATCACACCAGTTATGCGCTGTTTATCAACGTACGAGTGGGCTTCAATATAGTCATACGGGAAGCGCGCGAGTGTATTGCGAGTGTCTTCATCGTCCATTAAGGCGAGTAATAATTCAAAGGCATCTGATAATGTACTGGTTGTTTTTTGGCTAAAGGCTAAAATTGTTTCAAGTTCGTGCTTAACCGCGTGTTTATCACCACTTGCAACAGCGTCAATCATTCTAAAGCAGGCAGAATACACACTGATATTTACATCAATCCCCAATACGATCAAATCAGCGATACCCGTTACAAGGGACTTTGCGCCTTGATACAGGCCCGTTGCGCGTGCACCGGTTTCAATCATCCATTGGGTAAAAAAGTCCTCTTGCTCAAAAATAGCATCGCCAATAGCTGCTTGTTTGCGTATTTCATTAAGCATGGAGGTGAGATGTTGTTTAAAGTCGTTACGCAGTTGGATGAGTTGTTGTTCATCAGCTTGAGTGGTTGCGCGCAGCAAAACATCACTTTTACCTTGCGGTAAATTAGCCAAGGTGGCTACACCGTTTGCCAGTGAGCCGGTATGTTCAACGCCCTCATTATCGATAACAATATAGTCAATACCATCAACGGG
>NZ_JBEOOL010000069.1:0-848 GCF_040309225.1 Pseudoalteromonas sp. GW168-MNA-CIBAN-0100
TGTCCGGATTTACCTAAACAAACGCCCTACTCACTTTCACATAGACTACCAACGCTATGCTTGCTTAGCCTGCTCCGTCCCCCCATCGCAATTATATCGAGTACAGAAATATTAATCTGTTTCCCATCGACTACGCCTTTCGGCCTCGCCTTAGGGGTCGACTTACCCTACCCTGATTAACATGGGATAGGAACCCTTGGTCTTCCGGCGTGGGAGTTTTTCACTCCCATTATCGTTACTCATGTCAGCATTCGCACTTCTGATACCTCCAGCATACCTCCCGGTACACCTTCAACGGCTTACAGAACGCTCCCCTACCACTCAGAATAAATTCTGAATCCGCAGCTTCGGTGCATAGTTTAGCCCCGTTACATCTTCCGCGCAGACCGACTCGACCAGTGAGCTATTACGCTTTCTTTAAAGGATGGCTGCTTCTAAGCCAACCTCCTGGCTGTCTGGGCCTTTCCACATCGTTTCCCACTTAACTATGACTTTGGGACCTTAGCTGGCGGTCTGGGTTGTTTCCCTCTTCACGACGGACGTTAGCACCCGCCGTGTGTCTCCCGGATATTACTTTACGGTATTCGGAGTTTGCAAAGGGTTGGTAAGTCGGGATGACCCCCTAGCCTTAACAGTGCTCTACCCCCGTAAGTATTCGTCCGAGGCTCTACCTAAATAGATTTCGGGGAGAACCAGCTATCTCCCGGTTTGATTAGCCTTTCACTCCTAGCCACAGGTCATCCCCTAACTTTTCAACGTTAGTGGGTTCGGTCCTCCAGTTGATGTTACTCAACCTTCAACCTGCCCATGGCTAGATCACCGGGTTTCGGGTCTATACCTTGCAACTA
>NZ_JBEOOL010000070.1:0-809 GCF_040309225.1 Pseudoalteromonas sp. GW168-MNA-CIBAN-0100
ATCAAATCTATCTGTAAATTACGATGTAAGCGAAGCTTTAAGCTTTCTTTATAATGCAAGATTCGTTAAAGGAATGGATGGCGAGTATTACGGTGACTTCTTTAGCACTGACAATACTGTTTATCATGATATTTCTATGAGCTACAGCGTAAGTGATGATTTACGCATTACTGGTGGTATGAATAATATCTTTGATAAAGAGCCTGAGTCTGTATTAGGTGGTAATGATATGGGAACAGTTCCTGAGATATACGATGTAATTGGTTCGCGTATTTTTGCGAGTGTTAATTTTAAATTTTAATTAGCAGAATAAATATTTTAAGGCCTAGTTTTTACTAGGCCTTTTTTATTGAACAAAATACTTCAGGCAAGTATACTAAGGAGCTATATTACAAGGAGATTTAATTGTTAAAGCAAGATGAGAATTTATCTTTTATTATTGAACCGCAGCTGGGCCAACGCTCAGAGCAACGCCTTGATTTATACTTTTCTATTCCCAACGAAATGGGCGTGAATGCACAAACCCTTAGTGAAGAATCCTATTTTAATAATCAATTTAAATCTTATTTAGCTTATAACGCCAATAATATTCACCTACCGCTAGTGCGAAGCCGTTTTGTAAGTAAAAACAAAGGTGAGCAGCGAGATTACCGACAAAACCTCAATTTGTATTGTTATCAGGTGCGCTTGGCTATTGATGCAGATATTAAAGAAACCCTCAAAATAGAAGACCCTGATGAATTTTATCAACGGGCGGGTGAGCTGTGCGAGCAAAGCCAAAGCTTATTAAGAAAACTAAGACGTTATAC
>NZ_JBEOOL010000071.1:0-768 GCF_040309225.1 Pseudoalteromonas sp. GW168-MNA-CIBAN-0100
AGTTAAACTCTTCGAACGTCTTGATATCTTTAAGTAGTGAGGCCATGTCTTTGTAAAACAAAAACGTTTTATCGTGCTCGTATCGACGCATGTTCTCAGACAACAATAAGTTCCAAATGCCACGCGCTGTCGCGCCAAACTCAACGAGTTTAGCTTCTTGCTCTGGCGTAGGATTTAGCCTGTAGTTGTATCTAAGCGTCTTTTTCATATACTGTATAGACTACTGTATATGAAAGGGTTGTCAAGATCGAATATGAAACTAAATCACACTGCAAATATCTAATAGCGTTACATTTAATCTTAGTTGTGAAATATAGAAGGCAATTGCTACAAGGTAACTTAGGTGATTTTGTAAAACAAAAAATCACTGAAATTGCAGAGCGCTCAGAATTTAATATCGAAGAGATCGAGGTGGACAAAGATCATATACACATATTGCTAACGATCTCTCCCAATATCAGTGTTGCGAGTTACGTTAGGAGAATTAAACAATCTACAACGCAAAGTCTATGTTCGAGATTTAAATGGTTTAAATGGTTTAAAAAGCAATTCTGGGTTAAAAAAACATTTTGGTCTGACGGATATTTTGTTTGCTCTGTTGGAAATGCGGCTGCTGATACAATTCGAAAATACATTCAAGAGCAGGGCTAACTATTCCGATTCATCCCATCGACGCCGCTTCGCGTCGATCAATGGGTTTTCTCGGAAAATTTCGATAAAATCGCACCTACAAGTAAATCCAAGTACCAAGCTTGATAGGGCGTATTG
>NZ_JBEOOL010000072.1:0-748 GCF_040309225.1 Pseudoalteromonas sp. GW168-MNA-CIBAN-0100
CAAGCCTATGCCAGAACAGAGGCAACCTTAATCGGCTGCTGGGCGCATGCTCGTCGTAAATTTATCGACGCGAAAAAGCTACAAGGTAAAAACAAAACCGGCAAAGTGGATGTGGTATTGAGCCTTATCCAAAAACTGTACGGCGTTGAGTCACGCATCAAAGATAAAAGTGTGGATGACAAATATACGGCAAGACAAGAGGTTAGCCTGCCTATTCTTAGCAAGCTAAAAATATGGCTTGAGCAGGATCAGCCAAATTTAGTGGGGAACAGCAAACTGATAGAGGCAGCTAATTACCTGGCAAATCAATGGCACAAGCTCATACGCTATGTTGATGAAGGCCGACTTAGCATCGATAATAATAGAGCAGAACGCGCGGTAAAACCGTTTGTGATAGGCCGAAAGAATTGGTTATTTAGCCAAACGGCTAACGGTGCCCATGCTAGTGCCACCCTTTACAGCATTGTGGAAACCGCCAAGATAAATGGTCTAATCCCATTTAATTACATCTGTGCTTGCCTTGATGAACTGTGCCAGCCTGAGCCCGATATCGACAGCTTGTTACCCTGGAATTTTAAAACATAGGTGTAGTTCGCTAGACGCTCACTAATAAATAGCCAAAAGCCCATGCGAATTCAGTAGTGGCCGCTCCTGCACATCCTGTGCTCTACGGCATTTGTATTCCTTTATATCAAACAAAACAGCTCGAAGGCGAACCACGCGGAAGGCCGCCCCGACACAAAGAGAG
>NZ_JBEOOL010000073.1:0-730 GCF_040309225.1 Pseudoalteromonas sp. GW168-MNA-CIBAN-0100
TCGCCCAGTTAAGACTCGGTTTCCCTACGGCTACCCTATTCGGTTAACCTCGCTACAAAATATAAGTCGCTGACCCATTATACAAAAGGTACGCAGTCACCCAACAAGTGGGCTCCTACTGCTTGTACGTACACGGTTTCAGGTTCTATTTCACTCCCCTCACAGGGGTTCTTTTCGCCTTTCCCTCACGGTACTGGTTCACTATCGGTCAGTTGGGAGTATTTAGCCTTAGATGATGGTCCACCTATATTCAGTCAAAGTTTCACGTGCTCCGACCTACTCGATTTCACTTAAAATGTCTTTTCATGTACGGGACTATCACCCTGTATCGTGGCGCTTTCCAGCAGCCTTCCATTAACACATAATAAGCTTAAGGGCTGTTCCGATTTCGCTCGCCGCTACTTTCGGAATCTCGGTTGATTTCTTTTCCTACGGGTACTTAGATGTTTCAGTTCTCCGCGTTCGCCTCGTTAACCTATGTATTCAGTTAACGATACCTGCAAGCAGGTGGGTTTCCCCATTCGGAAATCTTAGTCTCAAGCGCTTTTTACTAGCTTGACTAAGCTTATCGCAAGTTAATACGTCCTTCATCGCCTCCAACTGCCAAGGCATCCACCGTGTACGCTTAGTCACTTAACCATACAACCCAAACGGGTCTTTGTTTTGTGACAGTTTAACTTCGCCAGAAGTCAATATTGAATACTAAAGTAGATACCAATCAATCAACTCA
>NZ_JBEOOL010000074.1:0-721 GCF_040309225.1 Pseudoalteromonas sp. GW168-MNA-CIBAN-0100
GTATTAGCTCAAAAAAACAAATTATTAAACACACCGCGTGGATAGTTACCGCCTTTACCCTAGCCCATTCAATTACGCTTACTGCAACCGCTATGAATTTAGTATCGCCTAATAGCCGCTGGGTAGAGCTAGGTATTGCCCTGTCAGTACTTTTTGCTGCACTTAATAATGTATGGCCACTGGTATTGCGCTTAGGCTGGGTAACATTTGCAGTTGGGTTATTGCACGACATGGGGTTTGCCAGTGTATTGGGTGAGTTGGGGTTGTCGAGCGATTATCAGCTATTGAGTATTGTGGCATTTAACTTAGGGATGAACAACTCCCACTAAACGCTGCGCGTTTTGAAGGAGTTTCAAAAAGAAAGCCTAAGCTACCTTTTTAGGCTGGTTCCCAGCCTGAATACCTAACGCCCAGTTTAAGTTAACTTGCGCACTGGCTACATCGCGGGGCTTCTCACAACCACATTCGCATGAGTGCCAGCGGTCTGCTAAGGATTTCTTCTTCTTAGCTCCGCAGTCTGGGCAGGTTTGACTTGGCTTAACTTGCTTTGTTGGTACTTCAACAAATTCGCTACTAGCTTCTTCCGCTTTGTATCGCAGCAAATTAAGAGTCATGGCTGGCGCGGTGTTCAGAATTTCCCGATTCAGACCAGCCTTTTGTTTCACCATTTTTCCGTTTTTCTCGACAGTACCTTTGGCACTGCGAGTCATGTTCTTAACGG
>NZ_JBEOOL010000075.1:0-708 GCF_040309225.1 Pseudoalteromonas sp. GW168-MNA-CIBAN-0100
TTCACGAGCATATATTTTCTGTGATCCGCGATATTTTATTTATATGTCAAAAATACGAAAAAGATCTTAAAGAACAAAAAGCCATTACCCACATGGTGTTTGATATGCTCAGAAATGCCGATGCACTAAAAGTAAACAGCGAACCAAGCATGATTGTATGTTGGGGTGGGCATTCTATTAGTGAAGTTGAGTATAAATATACCAAACAAGTAGGCTATGAGCTGGGCCTGCGCGGCTTAAACATTTGTACCGGCTGTGGCCCTGGCGCTATGAAAGGTCCAATGAAAGGCGCTACTATTGGCCACGCTAAGCAGCGCATTAAAAACAATCGTTATTTAGGATTAACCGAGCCCAGCATTATTGCAGCAGAGCCGCCTAACCCAATTGTAAATGAATTAGTCATTTTACCCGACATAGAAAAACGTTTAGAAGCCTTTATACGCACTGCGCACGCTATCATTATTTTTCCTGGTGGCGCTGGTACTGCTGAAGAGTTTCTTTATTTATTAGGGATATTATTACACCCAGAAAATGACAAGCAGTGCCTACCGGTTATTTTAACAGGACCCAAACAAAGTGAAGCCTACTTTAAAGAGCTGTGCCACTTTATTGAAATGACACTGGGTGTAGAAGCACTCAGCAAATTTGAAGTTATTATAGATAACCCACAATTAGTAGCGCAAAAATTAAAGTCGACCATGGCTAATG
>NZ_JBEOOL010000076.1:0-665 GCF_040309225.1 Pseudoalteromonas sp. GW168-MNA-CIBAN-0100
GTTTTAACTTGCATCTGCCTTCCTTACTTACGCTGAGTAAACATAGTAATGCGTAAATCGTGCCATATAAAAAAGTGAGCACTATCAATAGCAAAGTTGCAGGCTATGTAACTTAATACTGTTTTTCAGTATAAGTTACATAACCAATGTAAATATTATAGGTCGCGTTTGCGCCACAATAAATACGTTGCCGGTATTACTAATAAGGTTAAAACAACCGCACTAAACATACCCCCTACCATAGGCGCTGCTATGCGGCTCATTATTTCACTGCCCGTGCCAGTGCCATAAAGTACCGGTAATAAACCTATCACTATAGTAGCTACTGTCATCATTACGGGGCGTACTCTTAGCCCTGCGCCCTCTGTTATTGCTTGCTTAAGCTGCTCATAATTAAGCGGCACACCAGTTTGTTGTGCTTGGGTAATTTTTTCTTGGTAGGCCTGATTTAAATACACCAGCATGATCACCCCAATTTCTACGGCCACCCCTGCAAGTGCAATAAAGCCCACCCCAACAGCCACCGAAAAGTTAAAGCCTTCTAGGTACATTAGCCATATTCCGCCAATCATCGCCAACGGTAAAGTAACGATAATAATCAATACCTCCGCAAAGCTTCTAAAGTTCAGATACAGCAGCACTACAATAATGGCTAACGTTAGTGG
>NZ_JBEOOL010000077.1:0-663 GCF_040309225.1 Pseudoalteromonas sp. GW168-MNA-CIBAN-0100
TTGTCCGATTTCACCACCTTTAATGGCGTTTCATCGGCAAACAGCGTGGGTTGCCTTAACAGCTCGGCTTTAAGCCGTTCAACTAATGGCGCGAAGAGTGTGGCTGATTTGTCTATCCAGCTGCTCATGGTCTGTCGACTGAGTTCAATACCGTATTGCTTAAACATCGCTTCCTGGCGATACAGCGGTAACCCGTATTGGTATTTACTGGTGATAAGCTGACTGAGCAAACTGCTGGTTGCAATGCCTTTGTTGATGGGCATGGCAGGCATTGAGGCTTGTTTAATCTGTGTCTGAGTTGAGGATTTATCACAGTGACGGCAGGCGTATTTAGGCCTAATATGCTCAATCACTTTGATTTTAGCGGGTATGAACTCAAGCTTTTCTGACTTATCTTCACCCATTCTATGTAGCTCACCGCCAAAGCAATCACAGGTTTTGTCGATGATGTCGTGAATAACCTGCTCACGAGGTAAGTCTTTTGGCAGTGGCTTACGCACCGGCTTTTTACGGGTATAGCTAATGGATTGTTGCTCTGCCTCAACTTCCTCAACAATTTCTTCCACTTCATTGAATAACTCGCCTTGCCCGGCAAAGCCTTCAGCACTTTTGCCGAATTGTTTTTGTTGGGCCAAGTTCCAGCGCTCTTCCAATGCCGCAATC
>NZ_JBEOOL010000078.1:0-650 GCF_040309225.1 Pseudoalteromonas sp. GW168-MNA-CIBAN-0100
ATGCTTTGGTAAAGCTCGCATCGCCGTCTGCCAGCATGGCTATTTCTTGTGCATTTTGTGATGCCCCCCATGCTTTCATAACAAACGCATCGTTTACCGATACACAATAAATTGCATCAACGCCCTTTGCTTTTATTTTATCTGCCAGAGTAATAAACTCAGGTAAGTGTGCATTTGAACAGGTAGGTGTAAACGCACCGGGGACTGCAAACAATACAACTTTTTTATCTGCAAATAATTCACTGTTAGTCAGTGTTTGCATACCATCGTCGGTTAACTGGCTTAGCGTAACCGAGGGAATAGTTTGACCTTGTACAATCATTATAAATCCTTCATTTTATAAAATAAAACCAGCATACAGCTTAGCACATAGAATTTAGAGCATGATATAAGATGAGCGCTAAAGCTAATTTATTACAACCCCAGGCCCCCTTTAATCGAATGAATTTGTTGTTGTAGCTGATGTCGTATATCATCCACCAACGAGCTCGACTCACTTACTTGCCCCTTCATTTCAGCCATTGACTGACTAAAGTTATCTAATAAATTGCTTTGCTGCTTAGCAAGCTTCATCGCCTCAAACGCTACTTTATTAGCATTTTTTGCATTACTTGCCACCGCTTCCGAATTTAACTTAAGTTCTTGGGCAT
>NZ_JBEOOL010000079.1:0-636 GCF_040309225.1 Pseudoalteromonas sp. GW168-MNA-CIBAN-0100
TATACGGTAGAACGCTTTGCAATGTCTCGCTTACAGGCCACTTGGGTAATTGGTGCATTAATCACTCTAGTGAGCATCACGATAGTGTGTAACTTAGAGTTACTGTTTGGCTTAGTGATCACCTTAACCACTAAAGTGGCACAGCCATTATTAGGTCTTATGTGTTGTATATACGTAGGCTGGATTTGGTCAAGAGGCTCATTACTAAAGGCCATTCAAGAAGGTAACCCTGAAGTACACAATACCTTATTTTGGAAAGTATGGCCTTGGTACACTAAGTTTGTATGCCCACTGGCGATAGGCCTGGTATTTTTACATTCATTATTAAGCTAAAGTTAGTTTCTGCTCTTAACAACATCGAGTAGGGTGAGGCTTATGCCTCATCCCTCTCACAGAACCGTACGTACGGACCTCGTATACGGCTCCTGTACCCTTCACATTTTATCAACTTATTTCCTAAACGCCGATAAAGCAAGCCATCCCGTATTCACTTTTTCTATTGGATATAAACCAAGCTCCTCAAACCATTGGTTTGGCATCGCTACATTCGATAATGGACTTAGAGAGTTTCGCCATGAGTTCATTTTGATGAACTTAAATGGCGGCTTTTTCCCTAATTGTTTTAGTCGCTTATGC
>NZ_JBEOOL010000080.1:0-625 GCF_040309225.1 Pseudoalteromonas sp. GW168-MNA-CIBAN-0100
TTCATAGCCATCCCGCGCCAATTTCAATGCAGATTCCAATGTTGGGACGACATTGTCTTGAAGGGTCGTAACAGTGAGCAAGGCTTGGTCTTTTGCGCTAATGACTTGATTTAATTGGCGAGTGAGTTCACGAATTTTCGCTTGTTTTTGATAGTCTATACTGTCAAGCAATGCGCGCTGTTGTTCGTATTCACCTAGATTCCGCTGCTTGGTATTTAACGGCACCGAAATACTGGCGACTAACGCTGTGTCATCAATTCCCTGCATTCTTCGGATACCGGCTTCCCACGCAATGTCGAACTGCTGACTGGCCTGAACCACTCTCAATCTGGCCTCTTGTACCCGATAGTTATCAGCATAAAGCAGAACGTGTGGATTGCTTTGAAGCTGTGAAAGCATATGTTCAAGTGATAGTGAATTTGGAAACGATAACAGTGTCCCTTCAACTTCCGCAAACGCAGCGTTAGTGTCACCCCACATGATGGCCAGGTCGCGTTTATACTCATTGAGTTTTTGTTCACTTATCAATAACGACAAACGCGCCTGCGACAACGCTGACTCTGCACGTTTTTTCTCAAGTGGTGAAGAAGCCCCCGCTTCAACCCGTGTAGAGACTGTCTGAAGC
>NZ_JBEOOL010000081.1:0-614 GCF_040309225.1 Pseudoalteromonas sp. GW168-MNA-CIBAN-0100
GGATACGTTCCTAAAAAGAGTAATTCTACAGCCTCAACGCCCTGTTAACAGGCAATAAAATAGTTGGTTAAAATAAGCGACGAAGGAGCAAAAACCAACTGTTTTTTGTCCTTGTTTAACAGCTTGTTAGGCATATTTACAACCCATCTAGCTCTATCGTATAACCCAATAAATTTACCAAAAAACTAAGTATTATTGGAAAAAGCATAATGATGATAAACGACAAACCAATTTGATACTTTTTATTGCTCATATTTGATGTGGCAAGGCTAAATAATACAGTTAAAACAAGCCACTGAAAGATATTTAATATATTTGCTATAAAAGGAGAAAATACTAGATTGCTTTTATAAGCCTCTCGTATCACTAAACTATCATATGGCAAACTTAATTGAGGCCAAAAAAACATATAATTACTAACGAGCCGAGGAATAAAACTATTAGTGTAAACAGCTAAAACAGGCAGGAAAAATAAGCTTAAAAAGCAAACTATAAAAATAACTCCAGCAGTAATATATTTGCGATCCATCGATATGCCTAACACTTTAGTATTTATGCGACACGCAGTTTGTGTTGCATAATCGCTTGTTGGACTGAGGCGCTACCTGCTCGGT
>NZ_JBEOOL010000082.1:0-610 GCF_040309225.1 Pseudoalteromonas sp. GW168-MNA-CIBAN-0100
TGCTACGTTTGCAAGTAACCCTAAACGTCTGTACCACATAGCCATAAATGCCAAAGTAATACCCATACCTAACATTAGGGCGGCTAAGCCGTTACTTATATTTTCGCTGCCTAAGCTTGGCCCTATGGTTTGTTCGTGCACTATAGTAACCGGCGCACTTAACGAGCCTGCACGTAACAATAGCGCTAAGTCGGCCGCGGCTTGTGGGCTTTGCATATTGGTTATGCTAAAACGCGAACTTAAGTGCTGAGCAATATTGGCTACATTAATAACCTCACTCTTTTTAACTACCTCTCCTTTAGCATTTTGCGAATACTCTGAGTAAACCGTCGCCATAGGTTTACCTATATTAGCTTTAGAAAATGCCGACATAGCATCGCCGCCTTGGCTATCAAGGCTTAACTGCACTAGCGGTTTGCTCCAATCGTCGCGCCAAGCATGAGCGTTATTAATATGCTCACCGGTAAAAATTGGCACAGGGTCGAGTTTTATAGTACCGCCCGTCTGTAAATTAAAGGTTTGCCCACCCACAGCTTTTAATTGATAAAACCCCAGGGATGCCGTTGCGCCAATAATGCGTTTCGCCTCGGTAGGATCTTGCACTCCAGGT
>NZ_JBEOOL010000083.1:0-606 GCF_040309225.1 Pseudoalteromonas sp. GW168-MNA-CIBAN-0100
GCCTGAAGTTGAGCAGTTTACAATTAACGAACTGATCCCCGCACTGGCTAAAGGCGGCTTTATTGCAGATGATGAAAAGCGCCGCATAATTAAAAAAATGGCGCAATATGATGGGCTTTCTGAAACCTTTGTAGAGCAAAATAACTTAGATATTCCAACGCAGTTTTTTTGGAAAGAGCTATTACGTGACCGCGGCCAAATGGTAGGACGCTTAGACTCGCGTTATTTAGGTATTGATAAACGCGATGCGGGCGAGTCGCCTGATTACTGGGCAGAACTCACGTCGTGGTTACACTCTTTCACACCCGCTATTAATCATTACTTACGTGAAGAGCTAAATTATAAAACAGATATTAAATATAACCTGTTTGGTAATGTGCACCCATGGGATAGAAGCGGTAATAACACCGGCGAAAACTTGCGTTTAGCTATGGCGCAAAACCCGTATTTAAAGGTAATGATTCAATCGGGTTATTATGACGGTGCAACTAACTACTTCGATGCTAAATATACGTTATGGCAGTTAGACCCAAGTGGCAAAATGCAAGACCGCTTAAGCTTTAAAGGCTACAGAAGCGGACATATGATGTACTTACGCCATGCGGA
>NZ_JBEOOL010000084.1:0-605 GCF_040309225.1 Pseudoalteromonas sp. GW168-MNA-CIBAN-0100
CGCATGGTGTGTTTGATGGAGTTAACTAGTCATTTATTAATGGGGAGCGCCTTTGATAGTTGTCGTACTAGTGAAATGGTGTTGGCTGAAGACTTAATCGAGGCAACACCCGATAACTCACTGACGTTATTTGATAGAGGCTTCTATTCTCTAGGCTTACTCAATCGTTGGCATCATGCTGGGGTAAATAGGCATTGGCTTCAACCGATGAGAAAAGGCACGCAATATGAAATTGTTCGCTCTCTAGGTCGTCAAGACAAACTCATCAAGCTAAAAGCAACAGCACAAGCGAGAAAAAAGTTCGACGATTTACCAGAGAGCATTGAAGTTAGGCTAGTCACAAAAACGGTTAAGGGGAAAGAGGTGAATATACTCACTTCATTAACAGACCCAATGCGTTTCCCTAAGGCTGAAATTGTTGACCTCTATAGTGATCGGTGGGAAATTGAACTTGGTTATCGAGAAATGAAACAAACCTTACTGAATAGTCACTTTACGCTACGCAGCAAGAAACCTGAGATGATAGCGCAAGAATTATGGGGCGTAATGTTGAGCTATAACTTGCTCCGATACCAGATGGTGAAAATGGCGCAGAAAAAATCTGG
>NZ_JBEOOL010000085.1:0-592 GCF_040309225.1 Pseudoalteromonas sp. GW168-MNA-CIBAN-0100
GAGTGAGCAAGTCACATTAAAACGTGTTGCACTGGCTTTTGACGGTTTTTTTAGACGGCTCAAAAAAGGTGATAAGAAAGCTGGATTCCCACGTTTTAAACCATTTCAACGCTTTAAAGGTTGGGGCTACAAGGCTCATGGTGATGGTTGGAAGCTCAACCTGAAAGAAAAAAAGCATGGTGCTGTTTATTTGGCTGATGTTGGTATCGTTAAGATCCGAGGTAAAGCTAGAAACACAGGAGGCAAGCCGAAAACTGCCGAAATCATCCGAAAGAATGGTGAGTGGTTCATTTCAGTTTCAATGGAGTATGACACCATTGAGAGAAACTGTGGCACTAAAGCTGTTGGCTTGGATTGGGGTGTTTCTCATTACTTTTCGACTATCGATCAGGATGGTAATTTTGAGCAAGTCGAAAACCCCCGTTACCTCAGAAACAGCAAAGAGCGATTAACCTCTTTACAACGTGACCTCGCGTTAGCGAAAAAAGGCACTCGCACCCAGCGAAAATTAAAGCATCAAATTGCCAAACTCCACCAGAAAATCGCCCGTCAAAGACTCGATTTTACTCATAAAGAAACTGCAAAATTAGTT
>NZ_JBEOOL010000086.1:0-591 GCF_040309225.1 Pseudoalteromonas sp. GW168-MNA-CIBAN-0100
CGCCCTAACGATGTTTGCCCTACGCCATAATCATCAAGCGATATTTTTACCCCAATAGCTTTTAAGTTTTCGAGGGCAATTATGCCTTTTTCTTCATTTTCAATCATATCGCGCTCGGTGAGCTCAATGGTGATCAACGCAGGGTTAACCTTATGCTTTTTTAAAGTACGTACTAATGACGAATGAAACCCCGCAAACGCAATATCTTGTGCCGATACATTGATAGCCGCTTGTAAATGTATGCCTTTTTGCTGCCAAGCGGCAACTTGTGCAATAACGGTATTAACCACCCAGGCGGTAAGCTCTACAATTAATCCCGACTGTTCGGCTAAATCAATAAACACCTCAGGCGACACCCAACTACCATCTTTACGTTGCCAGCGAATTAAGGACTCAACCTTATCAACCTTTTGTATTTTCATATTTAGTTTTGGCTGATAGGTCATAAATAACTGGCCGTCATCATCGCTTATAGCTTGCTTAAGCTCATCAAGCATAACTAAGCGCTCTAAATGCGCTTCGTCTTCGCCTTGTTGATAGTAATGAATATTTTGATGATGGCTGGTTGCGCTTTCTACTGCTATAAGTACT
>NZ_JBEOOL010000087.1:0-586 GCF_040309225.1 Pseudoalteromonas sp. GW168-MNA-CIBAN-0100
CGAGTTAAAAACCGAGTTACAAAAAATTAAAGCTCACTTAGGGCTTTAATTTGTTAGCCCTAAATCACATAATACAAGTGCTCTGCTGAGCGAAATAATTATTTAACCCTAAGGAGTTGGCCATGCGCGCCGAGATTATGGCTGCAATGAAAGTGCAGCCAGTTATTGATGTAAATGCTGAAATTAGCCGTCGTGTTAACTTTATTAAAGCCCGCTTAATAGCAGCCCATGCAACGTCTTTGGTATTAGGTATTAGTGGTGGAGTCGACTCTTCAGTGTGCGGTCGTTTATGCCAACTTGCTGTTAATGAACTTAACCAAGAGCAAAGCACTACTGATTATAAATTTGTTGCGGTACGCTTACCTTACGGTGTGCAAGCCGACGAAAATGAAGCGCAACTAGCGGTTGATTTTATTCAACCTAGCAGCCGCATGACGGTAAATATTAAGCCCGCAACCGATGCGCTACACGAACAAACAATGGCGGCTATTGTTGGTAACGGTGAATCACTCCCTGAGCAAGAAAAAATTGATTTTATTAAGGGTAATGTTAAAGCCCGTCAACGCATGATTGCACAATACGAAAT
>NZ_JBEOOL010000088.1:0-585 GCF_040309225.1 Pseudoalteromonas sp. GW168-MNA-CIBAN-0100
ACCTGAGGGAAGGCCGTGTCACCATACTGATTTTTCCACATGGAGAATGCATGTTGATTTTCAGCAGTATCCGGTGTGCGCCAAATGACACCATCAACACCCAGTAGTGATAGCCCGCACCATGTGGGATGGTTCGCATCAGCATTCCACATTTGCTGACTTTGCTCAAAAACCTGTTTAACGGCATCAGCCCCAAGCCGCTGCCTAGCCTGTACAACCGCGCTGGGCGCAACGAGTTCTTTTTTACCTGGTAAAGCGAGCCCTAATTTACTGACAATACTCCACAGTGGGTCTTCACGATAAAACGACATACAAATGACTGTCCAAACGGCCATCTCAACAGGAAGCCTTCTTTTCCTTATCGTCGCGACACCTGCGGTTTCTGCGCATTGTTTGATAAACTCAGGGCATAAAAAATCACTCAGTTGACCTAAGCCTTCTGAATTGGGTGCGTAGCTATTGGCTAGAGAAAGTGCGGTAGTGAGTTGCAAAATAAAAGGCTCCTGAATAAATTCAGAAGCCTTTATAAACTAACCAGAAGATCGGTCAATGGATCGTTAAATATTTCTTAACTGATCGGCATTA
>NZ_JBEOOL010000089.1:0-576 GCF_040309225.1 Pseudoalteromonas sp. GW168-MNA-CIBAN-0100
ACTCTCTGGTGCAGAAGGATGGGAAGATATTGAAGACTTTGGGCACCTAAAGCTTGATTGGTTAAAAAAATACGGCACGTTCAACGCAGGAATTCCAAAACATGACACGATTGCTCGCGTCATGTGTCGGTTAAAAGCAAATGAAATAGAAAGGGCATTTCAATCTTGGATATCATCACTGATTGAAACTACAGGTGCAGATATCATCGCTATCGATGGCAAAACCGCACGGCGTTCATTTACCACAAAAGACAGAAAAAGCGCCTTACACACGGTCAGTGCATGGAGTTGCCAACACCAGTTAGTGCTTGGGCAGACGGCTGTTGATAATAAAACAAATGAAATCACCGCAATACCAGAATTACTCACCCTGCTCGATATTGAAAACAGTATCATTACGTTAGATGCGATGGGATGCCAACAAGAAATAGCAAAACAAGTCATCCAACAAAAAGCAGATTATATTCTTGCACTTAAAGGTAATCATTCAGGCATGCAAAAGGAACTAGAAGCGTGGTGGCACAAGTGCGAGCGTGAAAGGTTAACTCAGCATAATTGTGATGAACATACCGAAAT
>NZ_JBEOOL010000090.1:0-575 GCF_040309225.1 Pseudoalteromonas sp. GW168-MNA-CIBAN-0100
CATACTTTTCCTAATGGCAATCATTACTCAAAGAACTTTTACCCTAGCGAGCTTATGTCCAGAGGCGGGTTATGTATTTAACTCGCCTTTGCCCCAAAGTGAGTTAACATAAATACCCTAAGGGCAGGTTTAATATTAAATAGCTCTATACAAATGACGAATGTTAGCCGATAGATACAAGTTAAGGTGAGCGCGCACAGTGAAATTGTGTTCTTCTTACAATTTTAAGTGTGTAAATAATTTAAAATACCACAGTCCCTAATGGTTTTGTCTTGGTCACACGATGACGCCATATTTTCGAGTGATGACTTTAATACGTTTAGCTCTTCAATGCGAATAATGACGTCTGATAAATGCTTAGCTATTAACGTATTGATATTTGAACAGCTCTGATCTGGCCTCGAACGACTGTCCATTAGCGTTTTTACTTCCATGATAGACATATCCAATGAACGACACTGTTTGATAAACAGGAGTTGTTCAATAGTCCCCTTGTCGTAGACACGATAATTTCCACTTGAGCGCTTAAGCTCAGGCAAGAGCCCCTTCTTTTCATAAAAACGAATGGTCTGAAT
>NZ_JBEOOL010000091.1:0-569 GCF_040309225.1 Pseudoalteromonas sp. GW168-MNA-CIBAN-0100
GCCCAAATGTTCATGTTAAAGCCATTAGGTAAGCCAGCTTCAATAAGTAATTTTTTGGCTAAAGCAGGGTCAAAATTTGGAATGTTAGCTTGTGGTTCAAACGCCCACGAGGTGGGTGGTAAAATTGATTGAGCGCGAATACCATTGCCGTAATACACAGCCTGCATTATTTTATCTACGTCAATTGCATGAGCGAGTGCTTGTCGTACTCGTATATCGTCAAAAGGGGGGCGCTCAGTATTAAATGCCCAGTAGCCAATATTTAAGTTAGTTTCTTTTTCTACATTAATGTCGTCGCGCTGGGCTAAAATACTCAATTGCGCGCTACTTGGATGAGCAGTGACATCACATTCTTTGGTGAGCATTTTAGCTATACGCGTGGTGCCGTTAGGGGTAATGTCGTAAACCAATTGATCCAGTACCACGTCGTGTTTCCAATAAACTGGGTTTTTATAAAAGCGCACTAAATGGTCGCGCCTATACTCTTTATAAATATACGGGCCTGTGCCTACTGGGTAGTGATCAAACAAATTGGTTTGTTCGCTGGCTTTTAGTTGCATGGCATATTC
>NZ_JBEOOL010000092.1:0-563 GCF_040309225.1 Pseudoalteromonas sp. GW168-MNA-CIBAN-0100
GCTGAGCAGTGGTTAACGCAGCACCCGCAAGTATTAGCCTCTCAAGCACTGTGGCAAATGCAAAAAAGTAAAGCTCAATATGCCATGCTTGAAACCAAAGCCGATCCTACCATTGGAATTAGTACCGGAAAAAATGATGTCGATAATGTTGTCGGAGTTACTTTTTCTATGCCGTTAAATATTCGTAATGATTACCAAGCTAATGCCAAAGCACAAAACCAACAAGCTATCGCCGCAGAAGCAAATTTTCGTTCAGTAATGCGTAAGCAAAAGTATTTGATACAGGCAAGTACTGCCTCACTAATCTCTAATAAAAAATACCTTGGCCGTTGGCAACAGTTAATGCAAGGACGCGGCGAACACAGCGCGCAGTTATTGCAAAAACAATGGCAAGTAGGTGATTTAAATACCTCGGATTATTTATTGGCATTACAACAAAGAGCGGAAGGTTTATACGCGGGCATTGAATTACAAGCCCAGTTCAAAATAAGCGAAGTGCAATGGCTACTCGATGTAGGACAATTAAATGCGGCAACTAAGCTATTAAACTAAACCTATTATAT
>NZ_JBEOOL010000093.1:0-557 GCF_040309225.1 Pseudoalteromonas sp. GW168-MNA-CIBAN-0100
TCCCGAAGGCACCAAACCATCTCTGGTAAGTTCTCTGTATGTCAAGTGTAGGTAAGGTTCTTCGCGTTGCATCGAATTAAACCACATGCTCCACCGCTTGTGCGGGCCCCCGTCAATTCATTTGAGTTTTAACCTTGCGGCCGTACTCCCCAGGCGGTCTACTTAATGCGTTAGCTTTGAAAAACAGAACCGAGGCTCCGAGCTTCTAGTAGACATCGTTTACGGCGTGGACTACCGGGGTATCTAATCCCGTTTGCTCCCCACGCTTTCGTACATGAGCGTCAGTGTTGACCCAGGTGGCTGCCTTCGCCATCGGTATTCCTTCAGATCTCTACGCATTTCACCGCTACACCTGAAATTCTACCACCCTCTATCACACTCTAGTTTGCCAGTTCGAAATGCAGTTCCCAGGTTGAGCCCGGGGCTTTCACATCTCGCTTAACAAACCGCCTGCGTACGCTTTACGCCCAGTAATTCCGATTAACGCTCGCACCCTCCGTATTACCGCGGCTGCTGGCACGGAGTTAGCCGGTGCTTCTTCTGTCAGTAACGTCACA
>NZ_JBEOOL010000095.1:0-530 GCF_040309225.1 Pseudoalteromonas sp. GW168-MNA-CIBAN-0100
GCTTAGGATGAGCTTCAAGTAGTGTGTTTATAAGCTCCTGATAGCTTAAATCGTCATTTAAACGTACACCATGTACTAGGTTTATATGCTGATACTTTTGCCATACTTCGCTCTGTTGCAGCATGGATAAAAACGGCCCTAAAGCGGTACCTGTGCTTAGCATCCATAACTGCTCGCTGGCGGGTATTTCGTCAAGGGTAAAAAAGCCTGTAGCGCAGCGCTCTATTAGTACATTATCACCTGGTTGTAGCTTGGCTAAATGCGATGAGAGTAAACCGTCAACTACGTTTATTAGGTAAAACTCTAAATTGGGGTCATCGGAGGCATTAACATAGGAGTAAGCCCGTGCAATACGTTTATCGCCATCCATTATAGATAGCTTAGTAAACTGCCCCGCTTTAAATGGCTCAACGTCGGCATTTACCGTTATGCTAAATAACGAGTCTGTCCACCAAGTAATTTTTTTTACTGTTGCATCAACCCAATTAGACATAGTTAGCTCCTATATTATCGGCTATAAAGTATTAAGG
>NZ_JBEOOL010000096.1:0-522 GCF_040309225.1 Pseudoalteromonas sp. GW168-MNA-CIBAN-0100
ATAAAATCGCGACTACGCAATATCGTAGCAGCGGGTTTACCCCGCGACATTTGGCAACTAATCTCCCAAACGAAAAATACGATGCGCGATATAAAATCGCGACTACGCAATATCGTAGCAGCGGGTTTACCCCGCGACATTTGGCAACTAATCTCCCAACCAAAAAAACACAATGCGCGATATAAAATCGCGACTACGCAATCGTAGCAGCGGGTTTACCCCGCGACATTTGGCAACTAATCCCTCAACCAAAAAACACAATGCGCGATGTAAAATCGCGACTACGCAATCGTAGCAGCGGGTTTACCCCGCGACATTTGGCAACTAATCTCCCAACCAAAAAACACAATGCACGACGTAAAATCGCGACTACGCTATCGTAGCAGCGGGTTTACCCCGCGACATTTGGCAACTAATCCCTCAACAAAAAAACACAATGCGCGATATAAAATCGCGACTACGCAATATCGTAGCAGCGGGTTTACCCCGCGACATTTGGCAACTAATCTCCCAAACGAAAAA
>NZ_JBEOOL010000097.1:0-522 GCF_040309225.1 Pseudoalteromonas sp. GW168-MNA-CIBAN-0100
GCATAAGTGCAAGCTGATTTTGTAGTTCGGTGATGAGAATAGTGTCTGGCATTTTAATAGCATGACACATGGGAAAGATCGTTCAAGTAAAAAAAACGATCTGGTTAATTTACATCACTGATAACCCTGATAAAGTTGAGTGGCGGGTTTTATTATTTACCGGTAAGCCAGATAATAACCATTGTAACTGCCGTTGTTCAATCCCCATGGCTACGTGTGCTTGAGCATGATTTGGCCATTGAAATCGTCCTTGCTCTAAGCGACGATAATAAAGCCAAAAACCATTGGTATCCCAAAACAAAATTTTTAATTTATCGCGTTGTTTATTACAAAAAACGAACCACGCTTGGCTTAAAGGATCGAGAGATAGGGTATCGCTGACAATAATACTTAACCCATTGATTGATTTTCGCATGTCGGTGAATCCCGTGACCAAGTAAACTTGGTGGGTGCAAGGTGTCACAGTACGCTCAATAATTTGGCGAGTGCTTGGTGCGCTAATGTCGACTCGAAGTCTATTTG
>NZ_JBEOOL010000098.1:0-516 GCF_040309225.1 Pseudoalteromonas sp. GW168-MNA-CIBAN-0100
GGCTTATAAAGCCTTGGCGAAAATGAGTAATGTTACTGTGCTCAAAATAGTGAAACACTTGCCTGTCATTACCTATTTGATAAATAAAGCTATCCACTAGGGGCTGTTGATCTTTGTAGTACATATATCAATCAGCCCACATTGGTAGCCACATCATAGTAAATGCTAAAGCGAGCATTGAATGATAATTTCGTTCAAGCTTTTCATACCGCGTGGCTATCCCTCTATATTGCTTAATACGGCCAAATGCATTCTCAACCAAGTGCCGATATTTGTACATGCACCAGTCAATATCTTCATTGCCTACTAAACTGTTGCCCTTACGTGGAATAACGGGTGTAGCGTTATTATCACGAACAAACGCTCTCAGTTTTTCACTGTCGTAGCCTTTATCTGCGACAACCATATTACTTGTTGGTCAATTAGCTACGAGTGACTCTGCATGGACGATATCATGCGTATTTCCACAGGATAATTCATAATAAACAGGCAACCCTCCGCTATCGACTGCAAGAT
>NZ_JBEOOL010000099.1:0-513 GCF_040309225.1 Pseudoalteromonas sp. GW168-MNA-CIBAN-0100
CCATAGAGGCCACCGAAATAAGCAGCATAATTTTCACTACAGCGCTAATTAAGCCACATAAAAACTTGTTTAGTGTTGGATCTTTTTTGCCTAGTCGATTATCTAAAACCTTAACAAAGCGGTTGATCAGCCATAGGCCAACCAGTAAAGTAATAATAGCGAGCACAAATTTTGGTGCGTAAGTCATAACGAGTGATATGGCTTGGTCTATTAATTGTGAAGCGTCTACATCTGTTCCTAAAACTTCTTCCATTTTATGGATCCTGTTTATTTTAATTACTATATGAATAATATAAGAATAAACGTGATAACTCTACTATGCAACAAATGCAGGCTTTTTAGCTTGCTAATTTACTTTTATTGACTGCGGCTTTTAGGGTAAATAATTAATATTTACTTTAAAGGTATTCGTTGCTTCTCAAAGTATTGTTTTTCAATTTAACCTTTTACTTATTTAGTCTTTTATCAGGCTATTGATCCTGTTAGTATTTATCGTATTGATTAGTTTACTTT
>NZ_JBEOOL010000100.1:0-510 GCF_040309225.1 Pseudoalteromonas sp. GW168-MNA-CIBAN-0100
GTGTAAAAATGAGGCATCGCTTTCATCCGCTTCGGCGATTAAAAAGTCGCTTTTACCTACTTTTGCATTGCTGCCGGCACTATTTAACAAGCCACCAATTATAAATGTTGGATCAAGGCCAGCTTGTGCATAAATACTGGCAATTAAACTGGTTGTTGTAGTTTTACCGTGTGTACCCGCAATAGCTATACCGTGGCGAAAGCGCATTAGCTCAGCGAGCATTTCGGCGCGGCGTACCACAGGTACTCTTGCGGCCTTTGCGGCTATAATTTCTGGATTTGTTTCATCAATAGCACTGGAAACAACCACTACATTGGCATCTTTTACGTTATTTTCGTGATGCCCAATAAACACCTCTGCACCGGCTTTAATTAACCTGTCTGTCATAGCGCTGTGCGCAATGTCTGAACCGGTAATCCTATAACCTTCAAACGCGAGTACTTCGGCAATGCCGCCCATGCCTGCGCCGCCAATACCAACAAAGTGGATGGTTTCAATGCGACGCATTGC
>NZ_JBEOOL010000101.1:0-509 GCF_040309225.1 Pseudoalteromonas sp. GW168-MNA-CIBAN-0100
AGGCGAACATGTAGGTCAAAAAGGCTCGCTAGTTCAAGCAGAGCGTTTGCGTTTTGACTTTTCACATTTTGAAGCTGTTACTAAAGAAGAATTACGCGAAATTGAACGTGTAGTAAACGATGAAATTCGTTGTAACTTTGCGTTAAGTACCGAGCTTATGGCAGTAGATGACGCTAAAGCAAAAGGTGCAATGGCGTTATTTGGCGAAAAATACGATGACGAAGTACGTGTAGTTACTATTGGGGACTACTCTATTGAGCTTTGTGGTGGTACACATGTTGAACGCGCAGGTGATATTGGTTTATTCAAAATAGTATCTGAAAGCGGTATTGCTGCGGGTGTTCGTCGTATTGAAGCGGTAACCGGCGCTGACGCGATTGCCTACGTGAGTGAGCAAGAGCAAAAGCTAAATGATGTAGCTGCTGTAGTTAAAGCCGACAGCGCGTCAGTACTTGAAAAAGTAACTGCGCTGCTTGATAAATCAAAACAGCTAGAAAAACAAATTGCGC
>NZ_JBEOOL010000102.1:0-507 GCF_040309225.1 Pseudoalteromonas sp. GW168-MNA-CIBAN-0100
CGTGCCGTCAACCAGTTCAGTAATTAAAGTATCTCCGACTTTTACATCCGCTACCGATTTCACCACCTTTTGCTTATCTGTTTTTGTAATACTATAGCCTCGCGCTAATACATTAAGTGGACTTACCGAATCTAGGCGACTTGCCTGCAGTGCTAAGCTGTTATTAGCTTGCTGTAATTGCTGCTGTATTGCTTGGTTAAGCCGAGTTTGTAATTGTGCGAGTTGGTGACTTGCTTGAGTGAGCTTTTTGTCGGGTGATTGGCGCATTAATCTAGGCGTTAAATTATTAAGGGTGCGCTCTTGTTGATATAAACTATTACGCATAGCTTGTTGTAGTGCAATGCTTAGTTCATCCAAGCGCTGCGCTTTTTGATTTAACTGATTACGCGGATGGCATAAATTTAACCTGTGCTGTAGTTGTAATGCTTGAGCGCGCTTTTCGCTCATATCGTGTTTAAACGCATTAGCAAGACGGTTAACTAGCTGAGTTACTTTATTATGTAACTC
>NZ_JBEOOL010000103.1:0-501 GCF_040309225.1 Pseudoalteromonas sp. GW168-MNA-CIBAN-0100
CGCTAGCTCAATTTGATCTTTAGCTATATCAACTGTGACTTTTGCTACTTGTAAATTTAAGTTTTTTTCTTCAGCCACTTTAACTAAGTCGCTAGAGGGTTTATTTGGCTTTACAGTTGAAAATGTTTCGGTATTTAAAACGTCAAGTTTTGCGTGGTACTTACCTGTTATTTCGCGCAGTAGTTCACGTGCTGTTTCTACGGCATTACCGGCAACAATTTCTTGTGCTACTGAGTTATCAAACTGAGCTTGGGCTTCGTGTACGTCGGTAATAGCAGTTAGGCCTACCGCGTAGCGTTGCTTTGTTTGCTCTAATTGGCGTTCAATAGCGCGCTTTTCAGCTTTAACAAATTCAAGGCTATCGATAGCACTTAATACATTAAAGTAACCATCGGCAACACGTACTATTAAATCTTGCTTGGCAAAATCGTACTGTGCACTGGCTTGTAGAGCTTGTTTATCAGCAATACCTAGGTTATTCCATGCGCCTAAATCAAACAG
>NZ_JBEOOL010000104.1:0-500 GCF_040309225.1 Pseudoalteromonas sp. GW168-MNA-CIBAN-0100
GTATTTAGGCGCAGTGACTGACGAGCAAGCGCGTACTATTGAGATTAGTTTAGACTTTTTAGATAACGGCAAACAGTTTGAGGCACATATTTATAAAGATGGTAAGAATGCCGAGTGGGAAAATAATCCGTACGATTTAACTATTGAAAAACGCCTTGTTACTGCAAGCGATAAATTAACGCTTAAGCTGGCCACCAGTGGCGGTACGGCTATTCGTTTTAAAGCACTTTAATCGCTTACTGCGTGTTTATAATTTTGGCCAGCACAACTTAATAGCAACCCGCTGCAGTAAAGTGGGTTGGTATTATACTTTAATTGGTAAGTAAATTTGTGCACTTAACCCGCCCTCAGGCCGGTTAGATAATTTAACTTTACCGTTATGTATATCTATAATGCGTTTAATAATAGCCAGCCCTAAACCGCTGCCCTCGCTACCACGTGCTGTATCGCCTTGCTTAAACGGCTCAAATACCGACTCCAGTTCGCCCTCTGGTATACCC
>NZ_JBEOOL010000105.1:0-498 GCF_040309225.1 Pseudoalteromonas sp. GW168-MNA-CIBAN-0100
TCGGGGGGTAGATATTTTGTATGCTTTAATTACGTTTATTTCTTTAAGTGTAATAACTTTTTCATATTTAAATTCCTTTCAATTGTGCTTGATAATATGCGGTGCGTTTAACCACCTTTTGTAAATAATTACGGGTTTCTTGTGCAGGTAAGTTATTCACCATATAGGCATAAATTTTATCTGCCGACATTGCATTAGCAGCAATACTTGCCTGATTTAGTGAGTTTGAGCCGCTGAGAGTTTTAGCTACATTGCCTGGGCCAGTATTATATGCGGCTATGCTCATATACAGTCTTGATTGCTCGTTACGTACATTTTTAAAATAGCGATTACTTAAAATATGCAGATAAGTACTCCCTGCTTCTACGTTATTATCTGCCTTAAATAAATACTCAGGGCTAAGCAATAACGGCTTACATTGCAAGAAGTTACTTACATCTTTACCCGCAGATGTAGGAACTATTTGAATTAAACCAAATGCAGCGATAGGAGAGCGTG
>NZ_JBEOOL010000106.1:0-496 GCF_040309225.1 Pseudoalteromonas sp. GW168-MNA-CIBAN-0100
GTATTCAAGCCAGTTAAATGACGAAGATAAAAGTTCTATTTTATCGGCGGTTCAAGAAAAGTTTGCTTTATCACAAGGTGATTCGATACTGAGTGTTAAAGCGTAATTATAAATAAGGCAACACCTAAACTAAAAAATCAGCTATTACAGCTGATTTTTTAGTTTATCAATAACAGCAAGGTTAAAAGTCACTACTACTGTGGCGCTCTGCTAGTTGCTCTTCTTCAGGTCCCCATGTGCGGTTAACGCGACGACCACGTTTTACGCCAGGGCGTTTTGAAACCTGTTTAGCCCAACGTACAACATGAGTGTATGAGGCAACATCTAAAAATTCAGCTGCATCATAAATGTCGCCAAGCACTAAAGAGCCATACCAAGGCCAAATTGCGATATCGGCAATTGAGTACTCAGCTCCTGCCATGTATTCGTTTGCACTTAAATGGCGGTTTAGCACGTCAAGCTGGCGCTTGGTTTCCATGGTGAAACGATCAATAGG
>NZ_JBEOOL010000107.1:0-490 GCF_040309225.1 Pseudoalteromonas sp. GW168-MNA-CIBAN-0100
CTGAACTTAGACATAGCCTTGCCTAAAGCAAAACCTCGGGCACCTACTTATTTATCGCGTGATGATATTCGACGACTTATAGAAAGTTGCACGGATATGCGCTTAAAAACATTGATAGTGGTGTGTTATGGATGTGGTTTGCGTATTGGCGAACTGCTGCGCATCAAAGTGCAAGACATCGATGGACAGCGTAAAACCATTTTAATTGAACATGGTAAAGGAGATAAGTCACGCTATGTTGTTGTATCAGATAGCGTGCTAAATCAATTACGTTGCTATTGGAAAATGTATCACCCAAGGGCTGGATGTTTTATTCACGATGGTTAATGGATAAACCTATGTCACCCTCAAGCTTCAGAAAGGCATTAAAAAAACATGCACAAATGTGTGGTTTAAAGCACTGTAATCCACATGTATTACGCCATGCTTATGCAACACATCAACTTGAGTTAGGGATGCCGCTTCATCAACTTCAACATCAGCTTGGTCA
>NZ_JBEOOL010000108.1:0-489 GCF_040309225.1 Pseudoalteromonas sp. GW168-MNA-CIBAN-0100
ACTCTACAGTGTATTAAAAGCTACAAATAATGTATTTGCAGCATGGTTACTTTTTAGCATAAGGCAGGCGCATTAGTTTGTTAGTGCTGTGGTAGCTATCGAGCCCGCTTATGGCTACTGTATCTATGGCCTGTAAGTCTAAAAAGCCATCGCTTTGCAGTGCCGCTTCATCTAAATATACGTCCATTATTTCGCCAATCACAAGCTCAGTACCATTGACTGCTAAATGCTGATGTTCAATGTATTTTACCGCATATTTTAAGCGGCTTTGTTGTACAAATGGGGCACTAAATTCATTTAAATACTCAGGGGTTAAACCGGTGGCAGCAAACTCTGATTCGTTTTTATCATAACGCGCCGAGGTTTGATGTGCTTGCTGATAAATAGCACTATTAACATGATTAATAGTATAAACACCGGTTGCTAAAATATTTTCGAAAGTGTGACGGGGAACGCTATGGGGGCGTATTATCATACCAATTAATGGCG
>NZ_JBEOOL010000109.1:0-489 GCF_040309225.1 Pseudoalteromonas sp. GW168-MNA-CIBAN-0100
TCTAGCTCACTAAAGCATTGAGGACACGACCATTTGCGGATATGTAACGGCAAGGAATCGACAACGTAACCGCAGCAATTACAGCGTTTAGAGCTTGGATACCACTTATCAATCTTAACTACAGTTCGACCGTACCACTCAGCTTTGTAGGTAAGTTGGCGCACGAACTCGCCCCAGTTGGCATCGCTAATTGCTTTAGCAAGTTTTCGATTCTTGACCATGTTTTTTACGCTCAGACTTTCACAGCTAATCACTTGATTATCGTTTATCAATTGGGAAGTCAGTTTGTGGGTGAAGTCGTGACGACAATCAGCAATCTTTGCTTGAACGCGAGCGACTTTCTTTCTGGCTTTGTGGAAGTTAGAAGAACCTTTCTTCTTCTTCGATAGCACACGTTGAGTCTTAGCTAGTTTACTAGCGTAACGCTTGGTGTGACGGGGATTTCCAGACTTGAAACCGTTGGAGGCAATAACAAGGTCAGTCAAACCT
>NZ_JBEOOL010000110.1:0-487 GCF_040309225.1 Pseudoalteromonas sp. GW168-MNA-CIBAN-0100
TATTGCTTGGAAATGCCGTTCTTACAGCTTTAAATACGTCGAGTAATAATCGCATTCTATTTTCTAGGCTACCACCGTATTGATCATCACGTTTGTTTGCCAGCGGCGATAAGAACTGGTGTAGCAAATAACCGTGTGCGCCATGTATTTCTATTAAATCAAGGCCCAACTCGTCAGCGCGCTTTGCCGCATTAACAAAGTCACTTATGAGCGAATCTATATCATCTTGGTTCATCGCTTTGGGAGTGGGGCTGTTTTCATCATAGGCAATGGCTGATGGCGCAACCGTTTGCCAACCATTGAGGTGATCGGGCATAAGTACCCCACCGCCATCCCATGGTTTATCGGTTGACGCTTTTCGACCTGCATGGGCTAATTGAATACCAATAGGCATTGGGCTGTATTGTCTTACGGCCGTTAAACTTTTTGCTAATGCAGCTTGGGTAGTATCATCCCATAATCCTAAATCGGCGTAACTAATTCGCCC
>NZ_JBEOOL010000111.1:0-486 GCF_040309225.1 Pseudoalteromonas sp. GW168-MNA-CIBAN-0100
CGGAAATTCATCCGCTGTCAGGTTTAGCGAAAGACTTAGGCTCTTTGGCTGTGATGGTGAGCGTTATCATCGCAACTTTAATATGGGCTGGTGTATTTATTCAGCACTTGAGCTTATGAAGTGTAAATGTTATTAGAATGTATATAGCTATCAAATTCCTTATGAGTTGGATAACAAAAGGCAATATTGAGGAATTTAATGAACGCGATGCTATTACAACTATTAAAAAGCTAGAGCTTAAAAGGCAGCAATTAAAGTCTGAAGGCAATGGTAAAAAATTATCAACTGCAGAACTTAAACTGTTACTTTCTGCATACAATTACACTGGTAATGAGAAGCTATCTAATAAAATAGCTACAACCTTGATTGAAAGGCGTAATAACCGCGCAGAACAAGCATCCAGCAAAGAAGAAATAGATATTGCGAATAAACTGACTATAGATAATTTAGATATTCCATATTAAAAAGCATATTACATATTTTTGG
>NZ_JBEOOL010000112.1:0-485 GCF_040309225.1 Pseudoalteromonas sp. GW168-MNA-CIBAN-0100
CTATTAAGCAGCATGTTTCTGCTATTTTACGCAAACTCAACGTTTATAACCGCACCCAAGCTGGCATTTTATTTAACCAGCTATCGCAAGTCGGTAAGTTAGAAGTAAACTAGCCCACAAACACTACACGTTAACTTACTTGGTTAGTCGCTTAATCATACGCTTTAATGCCGGTGCTTTTAGCGGTTTATACAATAGCGGATAACCTGCATCAAGCACTTGCTCACGTATGCTTTCATCATGATTTGCTGTATTTACAATTACCGGCAAGTTAGTAAGCAGCGCCTTATTAAGCACCTCAAGCCCGGTTACACCATCATCGAGCTGATAATCAATAATAAGTAGTTGTGGTAATGCAGCGCTTGCTTTTAATTGCTCAAGCTCAGCTAAATTAGTTGCCGTGGCTATTTCGCAGCCCCAGTTTTGCAGTCGTTGCTTAAGTGCATCAAGCACATTTTTATCGGTATAAATCAGCCAAATACGCA
>NZ_JBEOOL010000113.1:0-482 GCF_040309225.1 Pseudoalteromonas sp. GW168-MNA-CIBAN-0100
GTATAGCTATCATTTAACACATCAAAGTCACCCGCCACTAAAGCAAATAAGTAACTTGGCTTCTTAAACGGATCTTGCCACTTAGCAAAATGACGACCGTCTTGCGTTTCACCGCTATCTACCATGTTGCCATTAGAGAGTAACTGCGGGTATTTTTTGTCTGCTATTATGGTTACATCGAATGTTGATAAAACATCTGGACGGTCCATATAGTAAGTTATTTTTCTAAAACCCTGCGCTTCACACTGAGTACAATAAGCCCCACCCGATAAATAAAGTCCTTCTAGAGAAGTATTTGTTTGCGGAGAAATTTCGGTCACTATACTAAGTTGGCAGTGTTCTGGTAGGTTATTAATAATGAGTTGCTCACCCACTATTTTATAATCGCTAATATCATGAGTATCTATTGAAAGCGACACTAAGCGTAAATCAAGGCCATCGAGTACTAAAGGTGCCGTTTTAGCGCCCACGCGGCTCAATGT
>NZ_JBEOOL010000114.1:0-477 GCF_040309225.1 Pseudoalteromonas sp. GW168-MNA-CIBAN-0100
TACATCAACCGAGCCGGTTTGCGCCTCAAGTTGCCCATATAGCCGGTCAATATAGCGCTTGGCGGTTTCGCGCTCCTGAAACTGCATACTTACATGGCGGTGCGCAGCTTTATTCATTGCCAAGCAAAGTATGCCCGACGTTGCCATATCTAAACGATGCACTATTTTAGCGGTAGGAAAAACTCGGTTAACACGACTTATTAAGCAATCGGCATGTTTAGGGTCTTTACCTGGCACGGTTAACAACTCGCTAGGCTTATTAACGATGAGTAAATCCTCATCCTGATACAGAATAGTTAAATACGGATCTGTTGGGGGATTGTAGTTAATTAACACGGCCGACCTCAGTGATTTTCAAGGGCGCCATTTTAGTGGAGCGAGCACTAAGGCTCAAGGAAAAAGATTAAAGGTTAATTGCATGTTTTTCATACTGGTGTAAAATTACACCAGTATGATTTTTTGAGGTATATATTATGG
>NZ_JBEOOL010000115.1:0-474 GCF_040309225.1 Pseudoalteromonas sp. GW168-MNA-CIBAN-0100
CATCCAGGGTTAGAACAACAAATGAGGTATTGCATGAGCGAAGAGCATGACAAATATAGTATTGATAGTACGGACTATACCGTAGGTCAAGACAACGTACAAAAATGGGGGTTAGATATACATAACTCTGTTTTCGGCATAAGTGCTGGTCTGATTGTCATCTTTTTGATCGCTATTTTAGTTACCGATCCACAAACAGCTAAGTCTGCACTTGATAGTATAAAAACAGATATTATTAATAACTTTGATGCCTTATTTATGTGGGCTGCTAACTTTTTCGTTATTTTTTGTTTAGCACTTATTGTATCGCCTTACGGTAAAATACGTTTAGGGGGAGATGATGCAGTACCTACTCACTCTCGCCTTTCATGGTTAGCTATGTTATTTGCTGCAGGTATGGGTATTGGCTTAATGTTTTGGGGTGTTGCAGAACCGCTTGCTTATTATACTGGCTGGTTTGAAACACCTTTAAAT
>NZ_JBEOOL010000116.1:0-473 GCF_040309225.1 Pseudoalteromonas sp. GW168-MNA-CIBAN-0100
GGCTAAATTGTACAAATTCGTTACCTGGCAGTGGCTGGTTATTTAAACTTGGGAGCAAGGGAGCTGTTTGTGTCCCGCCAAATATAATATTGGCATTGTCTGGGGCAGTTACGCTGCGGCGCTTACCGGGAAATCTTTCTAAATCAAAATCTTTGCGACCCATGCTTACAGTAACAATCATATCGACATTATTCAGGGCGTAATAGGGCGCGAGGAGTGCTTCGATTATACCTTGATCAAAGTCGGCATAACGAACGGGCACCATAACGGTGTTAATTTCAGCGCTAATGCCTTGGTAGTTAATTACTTGACCATCTAGCAAGAGGGCAGCAACCCCAGATGGGTTACTTTGATTTATGTTTTTATCTAATAAAAAGGGGTCAAAGCCGGTAAGGATAATTTTTTTAGTGCTGCCTTTAGTAAAGCTGAGGTCGTTATGACCGCGACTGCCTTTTTCTAACTGAGTTTAAAGG
>NZ_JBEOOL010000117.1:0-472 GCF_040309225.1 Pseudoalteromonas sp. GW168-MNA-CIBAN-0100
CATTAGAATTACGCGATGGTGATAAATCTCGTTATTTAGGTAAAGGCGTATTAAAAGCCGTTGGTTTTATTAATAATGAAATCGCAACCGCTTTAGCAGGCCAAAATGCACTTGAGCAAAGCACTGTTGATCAAGTAATGCTAAATTTAGATGGTACCGAAAACAAAGAAAAACTAGGTGCTAACTCAATCTTAGCAGTATCGCTAGCAACGGCTAAAGCTGCTGCACAATCTAAAAAAGTTGAGCTTTATGAACATATCGCTGACTTAAACGGTACTCCGGGTGTTTACTCTATGCCATTGCCAATGATGAACATTATCAACGGCGGCGAACATGCAGATAACTCTGTAGATATTCAAGAGTTTATGATCCAACCAATTGGCGCTAAAAACTTCCGTGAAGCTCTACGCATGGGCGCAGAAATATTTCACAGCCTAGCTAAAGTACTAAAAGCAGACGGTCACTCAACAGC
>NZ_JBEOOL010000118.1:0-469 GCF_040309225.1 Pseudoalteromonas sp. GW168-MNA-CIBAN-0100
GTTTTTAAGTACAGGCTCTCACAGCAATAAGCTGCAATTGCTTTAAACTATTTTAGTTAAACTACGCCTTGCTCTATCATTGCATCGGCAACACGGCGAAAACCAGCAATATTAGCGCCAAGTAACAGGTTAGTAGGTTGGCCAAATTCTGCCGCTGTTTCGTTAGCAATATTAAAAATGTTTTTCATTATGTGCTGTAATTTTGCATCCACTTCTTCAAAAGTCCAGCTTTGCATACTGGCATTTTGCGCCATTTCTAATTGGCTGGTTGCAACGCCGCCCGCATTAGCAGCTTTACCTGGGCCGTAAGCTATTTTGGCTTTAATAAAGCAGTCAATCGCGTCTTTGGTCGAAGGCATGTTTGCACCTTCACTCACCAAAATACAGCCATTGCTTAGTAGCGCTTTTGCATCGCCTTGAGTTAACTCATTTTGAGTGGCACACGGGAACGCAGCATCGGCTTTAAAAC
>NZ_JBEOOL010000119.1:0-466 GCF_040309225.1 Pseudoalteromonas sp. GW168-MNA-CIBAN-0100
GGCTGTTTAAGTAACCCATTAATACCAGGTGTTAATGGATTACTTAAAGGTAATTAGCCAGCACTTATTATCCGAATTTAGGCCTTTTAATACTCAAGACTAAGTGGCTAATTAATTGTGTAGAGTAGCGCTAAAAAAACGCCCCTAAAAGGAGCGTTTAATTAAACCCAAAACAGATTAACTGTATGGGTTGGTGCAATTTGGGATTACATTTATTAGGCTTTTTTCATACTGCCTTGCTCTTCAAGGCGAATATGCCAGCTAAACGCTTCTTCTAGTAAATGAGGTGTGTGTCCGCCTCGCTTACAAGCGCGCTCATAGTAATCTAGCATGGCGTCACGGTAATCTGGGTGCACACAGTGCTTAATAACTTGTACAGCACGTTCACGTGGCGCTAAGCCGCGTAAATCAGCTAAGCCTTGCTCGGTTACTAATATATCAACGTCATGTTCGTTATGGTCAACGT
>NZ_JBEOOL010000120.1:0-465 GCF_040309225.1 Pseudoalteromonas sp. GW168-MNA-CIBAN-0100
TTTGACGTTATCACCCCTCAAGGCAAAAAACAGTGGTACGTAAATAGCATTAGCTATCAAAAAAATAGTTAAGCTGCTTTGATTCAGATCATATTAACTTTTTATTGTGTAACTTAATGCAATGAGCTATAACTGATTTAACTCAAGTTACACAATTTTAATTTGAGACTCGTTAATTAAGGTCGTATTTATGTCAAACATAGTATCGCGCATATTAAGTAATGCCGTATTGTTTGCACTCTTCATGAGTGTAAGTTTGACTTTGCATGCTAGCCCTAAAAACACCCAACTAGACTCAAGTATAGTTACTCCCCACTTTATTGCTTGTGACACTCCTGATCAAACAAATCCCGACATAGACTTTGATTCTCATGCCTATGTTATTAGCCTTAGGGTACTGCAACCACTCCCTAAAGCACCCTACTCTTATTACCAGAGTACTATTTTAGACAAACCTTTTAGCTG
>NZ_JBEOOL010000121.1:0-465 GCF_040309225.1 Pseudoalteromonas sp. GW168-MNA-CIBAN-0100
TTAAGCATTTTAGCTCAATTGCGGCAACGCGGTTTTATAAACCACTTGGGGCATTAAATGTAGAGTTAGAACAACGTTTATTAGCCTATGACTGGCCAGGTAACGTGCGTGAACTAAGAAACCAAGCAGAACGAGCAGTATTGTTAGGGCCTGAATTAGCATTTGCGCAAAGTGATTCAGCTGATCAACAAGTGTTATCACAAGATTTAAGTTTGGCCGAAAAGGTCAGTTATTATGAGCAATCTTTAATAGAAGAAGCGTTAGAGCGTAACCATGGCAGTATAAAAAACACCATGGGCACGCTGCAAATTGCGCGTAAAACCTTGTACGACAAAATGAGTAAATATGGTCTAAACCGGGATATGTTTACTGATTAGGGCATGTAGTAGTGTGCGATAAAGGTGATGTTTTTAAATAAAAGTGTGCGGATATACGCGCACGTTTTTGCTTTATAAACACTGTTAA
>NZ_JBEOOL010000122.1:0-463 GCF_040309225.1 Pseudoalteromonas sp. GW168-MNA-CIBAN-0100
ACAAGGCAATACAATTGCCATTGCGCATTTACTTTCGCTTGACCCCGTAAGGTCAATTTATTCATGCCTTTGTTCACTGTAATATTCCCGAACACCGGTTCAATACAGCCGAGCCGTTTGCTGTATTGTCGTCGTCCGATTGGGCTGTCTATTTTAACTTTCATCTTATCGACATAGCTCAGCTTTTTGCGCGATTCATTATTTATAAACTGCACTTGTCGTCCTCTTTCTATCGGTGGTTTTCGCATGCATTGCTGCTGTAGCGGGCATGTTTTACAGTCTTTTAAGTAACCACAGAATCGCGTGTATTGCTGGTTATGGCTGTTTACATTGACCCCGCTTCGCCACATGGCATTGCCTGCAGGGCAGCGGCATGTTTGCGTTGTCTCATCATAATGAAAATCGTCTGAGGTAAATAACCGAGGCTTGCCTTTGCTGCGTTTTAGTCGCCGTTTTTCTTGCT
>NZ_JBEOOL010000123.1:0-457 GCF_040309225.1 Pseudoalteromonas sp. GW168-MNA-CIBAN-0100
CATTAAAGTAGAGCTATATGGCTCGTTAGGTCAAACTGGTATTGGCCACGGCTCGGGTAAAGCTGTAATACTTGGCCTTGCTGGGTATGATCCTGAAACCATCGACGCCGATTTGGTTGATACTATTTTAGCCACAATTGAAAAAGAACAAGTTATTTATTTAAATCAAACGCATAAGGCTAAATTCCCAAAGCAAGGGGCTATTGTTTTTCACCGTCGTAAAACGCTACCTAAGCACTCTAATGCAATGGAAATTATTGCCTCTAATAATGGCGAGAAGGTTTATAGCCAAATTTATTACTCAATTGGCGGTGGCTTTATTGTTACTGACCAAGATTTTGAAAACGAAAAACAAGCAGCGCTTGATATTCGTGAAGAAAACCCTGCACCTTTTCCGTTTGGTAGCGCACAAGAATTACTGGAAAT
The DNA here is from genome assembly GCF_040309225.1 of Pseudoalteromonas sp. GW168-MNA-CIBAN-0100. Classification (NCBI taxonomy): domain Bacteria; kingdom Pseudomonadati; phylum Pseudomonadota; class Gammaproteobacteria; order Alteromonadales; family Pseudoalteromonadaceae; genus Pseudoalteromonas; species Pseudoalteromonas sp. GW168-MNA-CIBAN-0100. The sequence continues at coordinate 427 of NZ_JBEOOL010000123.1, forward strand.
GTGTAAAGAGTCGGGTTTCAGTGTATCTACT
>NZ_JBEOOL010000124.1:0-457 GCF_040309225.1 Pseudoalteromonas sp. GW168-MNA-CIBAN-0100
TTATTGCCCATCGGCTCAATACAGTCAAAAATGCTGAGCAACTTATTGTAATGCACAATGGCAAAATAGCTCAGCAAGGTTGCTTTAATAGCTTAGCGGCTGAAGATGGTGAGTTTGCCACTTTACTGCAAACAGCACAGCAAGGAGCAGTTCATGCATAATTTTATTCGCTTACTAAAACTGTGCCGTCCTCACTACAAAGCTATGTTGTTGGGTACCTTTTTAGCCACAATTACAGTACTTGCTAATGTGGGGTTACTGGCTATATCGGGCTGGTTTTTAGCCTCAATGGCGGCAGCCGGTATTGCCGGTACACAAATGAATTACTTTACTCCAGCGGGTACTATTCGCTTTTTAGCGATTGTACGCACCGCATCACGGTATGGGGAACGCTTAGTAACTCACAATGCTACGTTTTTAATGCTAAGTGAAATTCGCGTTAGTGTGTTCTCTACCC
>NZ_JBEOOL010000125.1:0-453 GCF_040309225.1 Pseudoalteromonas sp. GW168-MNA-CIBAN-0100
ACCAGCCTAGGACAAGTAACGCCAACGGGGCGCAAGCCGTAAGCAGCTATCAACCAGCGACTTAAAAATCCTGCAAGAAAACACCTTCTACGCCAAAGAGAAAAAGTCTTTAGCCTACGTTATCGCCATTATGAACATGATCTTGCATGGCATCGAAGCCCCTAACGTGATCCACACCAATACATTAGGCGAAAACCTACAAGACATTACCCCAAGCAACCAGCACGATATTGTATTAGCTAACCCGCCGTTTGGCGGCAAAGAGCGTAAAGAAGTTCAGCAAAACTTCCCGATTAAAACCGGTGAAACGGCCTTCTTGTTTTTGCAGCACTTTATCAAAATGCTCAAGCCCTGAAATTGATTTATACGCAGCAGCTTCGGCAGTTGTTGCGCCATTTAATTCAGTATGCGCAAGCTTAAATAAGGTGTCGTTTATGAGCGTAGACTTGCCCG
>NZ_JBEOOL010000126.1:0-452 GCF_040309225.1 Pseudoalteromonas sp. GW168-MNA-CIBAN-0100
GCTTTGCTGCGCCGAAATTAGTTGATTAAACGGTTTTGTGAACGAGTTTTTAAGTATGACAGTGGTACTGTTTATATTAGTTTTAATTAACAGTTTGTTGGCTTGGCTGCTCAAGTTTACGTTTGTTACGGTATGCGAAAGTTGGTTAAGTTGATTATTGTTTATATTAAGCTTAAATGAACCTGCTTGTTGTGCATGCGTTAAAATTGCAAATTTAGGGGTTGCTTGTAGCTGTGCATTTGGCAAATTTTGCGCAAGTAAACTTGCTAGTTTTGCTTGAGTTATGGGTTGTGTATGCACGGAGTCAACAAAGCGATTGATAACGTCTAGCTGCGCGCCTTTGTTATTAGTGCTAATTATTATTTTTAATGGTTGCTCGGCGGCCAGTAGTTGCGCTACCTCTTTATTAATTGCAATGCTGGCATTAAGCTTTTCAATTACCAGCTTGGGTG
>NZ_JBEOOL010000127.1:0-452 GCF_040309225.1 Pseudoalteromonas sp. GW168-MNA-CIBAN-0100
TCAGCACTAATAGAAATTTGATTAGCTAATGGGGAAGTACTTTGCTCTGCCGCATTACTATTAAATACAAGTATAAGCGATGGAATAATAAGTATTTTTGCAAGGTTATTGGTCATAATATAGTGTTCGCGTATGGTTAATTAGTTTTATCACCTCGGTTGTTAAATTGGCTTCAAGGCCTTTACCGGTGATCTTTAAATTCGGTCCAGTTATAATAACGGGCTGTTCGCTACGCATAGTGAGTAGCATTATATCTACTTGAATATTGTCGGCGGTAATTTTGTCTATCATTGCGCCATCAATTAAGTTTTGGGCAGTTACATTACCCTCTAAAATTAATTGTCTTTCATCGTAAAGTGTTGCTTCATCAGCATTGATACGCCACGTTTTTTGTCTGTCGTCGTACAATATGAAAGTAGGTTTTTCGAATAAGGTAAATCCTAGCTGCTCGT
>NZ_JBEOOL010000128.1:0-447 GCF_040309225.1 Pseudoalteromonas sp. GW168-MNA-CIBAN-0100
TATCTATTGTGGGATTAATGGTAGCTGTGGTGTTTACCCGCTTTTCGGCACCAGACTTAGCCTTAACGCAATTAACGGTAGAAGTGGCAACAATAATACTACTTATGTTGGCATTGTTTTTCTTACCGCAAAGCACCCCAAGAGAATCAAGCTCATCGCGTATATTACGTGATTTAAGTATTGCCTCGACAGTGGGCGGTGTTATAGCCAGTATTTGTTACGCTTTGCTTACTCGTCCGCTGGATTCTATTTCTGACTTTTTTATTGCCAATGCCAAAACCGGTGGTGGCGGTACCAATGTAGTTAACGTTATTTTAGTTGATTTTAGGGGCTTTGATACGCTGGGCGAAATTACCGTATTAGGTATTGCAGCACTAGGGATTTTTAAGCTTTTATCGCGAATTCCATTGTTTATGCCTGCAACCGACAGTGATGGCCGTTCATGGG
>NZ_JBEOOL010000129.1:0-443 GCF_040309225.1 Pseudoalteromonas sp. GW168-MNA-CIBAN-0100
TTTGCATGCGCATTGCTTCGCGCAATATTTGCTGATCTTCTGGCATCATATATAAAAACTTATCCACCAGCATTTGTGAATAACTTGGCTCGTTGGCATTACACAGCCCAAGTAGCATATCGATAACGTTTATGCCGGCAAAATCTCCCGCATTAGCACCTCTGTATATCTCATTGCCTACTCGATGCGGTTTATAATAAGGGCGCACACAATTAAAAAAGCGCTCTGTGTCTAACTGAGTATAAAGTGCATTATTCGATTCAATTACATCTATTAACGCTTGTTTTGCTACTTTTAATAGCTCGGCACAGGTGGGGTGCGAAATACCTAATGGTAATATTTTTAATAATGCATCGCTGGCGCGTTTATATGCCAAAATACCTTGGGTGTTGTAATCAATAAATAGTTTTTCGTCGGGTAAATTAGTAAAACGTTTATACGTG
>NZ_JBEOOL010000130.1:0-441 GCF_040309225.1 Pseudoalteromonas sp. GW168-MNA-CIBAN-0100
ATATATAAATCATCAATAATCTTTGACGCCAATTGGTTTAGTGATTTCATAATACAGTCCTATTAAATTAGATTCTAGTTACGTCACTTGAGAATCTAATCTAGATTTTAATAAAAGTAAAGTTTTGCATCATAAGTAATAGGTTTTGCACTCTAGGTTGCACTGTCGTTCTAACCTAGAGTGCTTGTTGGGATTGGCGATTAGGATATTGCACACGGAAAACCTGAACGGATGAGTTGAACGGTAATTCAGCTAGGTTTATCAGGGGAGCGCGCTGCGCTCGGGGTTCTGTTTTCCAAATTTAATATTCTACCGCTTCGCGGGCTTCGGCCTATTGGCTTGTGATTTCCAAATTAACCTTGAAGTTAGGCCTTACATTAAACGGCAAGCCGTTTAATAAACCAATATCAATTACCTGCTGGGGAATAGCTTTAGAAAGTG
>NZ_JBEOOL010000131.1:0-440 GCF_040309225.1 Pseudoalteromonas sp. GW168-MNA-CIBAN-0100
TCTAAGCGTTTACAAACGGGCTATATCGTTAGTGTTCGGCGCCTCAAAGAAACTCTAAAAAGTACAAAAGCAAGTGATTTAATAGACAAAAGATTAGATTACCTTAGTACACAGTTAGAAGGTAAAGCAAAAGTTAGTGTTAGATATAGCTTGTTAGAAGATGCTCAACCATATGGTTTTGATGACCAAGAAAAGTTGTTAATTAGTGTCTTTAGTATAAGTATTTAATTTATAGAATCAATCATGCAAGTTTTACGATACGAAATTATTTTAGATTGTATACCCGTTAGACCTTTTCGTAGGTCAACCTCTGAGCTGAAGCTTATGCTACTAAATCAAGGCTTTAAAGTAACAACTCGGATGCTCCAGCGAGACCTACAATCACTTTACGATCAAGGTTGTTTTGGCCTTGAAAAAGATACCCGCAGTAAGCCCTATGG
>NZ_JBEOOL010000132.1:0-434 GCF_040309225.1 Pseudoalteromonas sp. GW168-MNA-CIBAN-0100
CACCCATACCCACTAAGTTAGTACGGTGAATACGCTCAAACCCTTCAGCTGCAATTACTTCAACACCCGCGAGTCTTACGCCTTTTGCCGCCCAATCGCGCGACGAGCCTTGGCCATAATCTGCGCCAGCCACAATAATAAGTGGTTGCTTACGCTGCATGTATGCTTCGATTGCTTCCCACATGCGAGTATTTTTTCCCTCTGGTTCTATGCGCGCGTACGAACCTTGCTTAATTTCGCCGCTTTCATCAAGTACCATTTCATTTAGCAATTTAGGGTTAGCAAACGTAGCGCGCTGCGCTGTTAAATGATCGCCCCTATGGGTTGCGTATGAGTTAAAGTCTTCCTCAGGTACGTTCATTTTTAATAGGTATTCACCCGCGGCACTGCTGGCCATTATCGCATTTGAAGGCGATAAGTGATCGGTTGTAATG
>NZ_JBEOOL010000133.1:0-432 GCF_040309225.1 Pseudoalteromonas sp. GW168-MNA-CIBAN-0100
CTTTTACACTATTACCTTTGCCTAAATAAAACTCAGTATTAGCAATTGAGCTATTTTGCTGCTTAAGCTGTGCTTTGCGTGCTTGTTTATCTTTATTGTTTTTATGCGTTAGCGCTATGTAATCAATAAGTTTGTGCTGCTCTTTAGCAATATAACTGCTTGGCTCTGTAATGCCCTGGGGCTTATCTGCCAGTTTTAAATTAGCAATTTCAGTGGTTAAGCCTGAGCTTAAGTCAACTTTAAAAAATGTATTACCTTGACGATAAGCTAAGCTGCCATCATTTAAAAATTGTGGTTTAGATTCAGTGCTAGAGGTATGCGTTACTTGTTGAATTGCACCTGTGGTAACGCTTTTTACAAATATATTACCCTCAAATACATAGCCTTGCAGGGCTTTATTTTTTGAATAAACAGCTTTATTTGCACCTACAG
>NZ_JBEOOL010000134.1:0-432 GCF_040309225.1 Pseudoalteromonas sp. GW168-MNA-CIBAN-0100
GTGGAAACTTACTTAATATCACTAGCTTTGCTAGCAGTTTTCACCTCGTATAAAAATATATAGCAATTTTATGTACTAGATTAAGTTTTTCTGTTTTTAATCCATATCTTTTTAGTGAGATGGTTTGTTGTTTAGCAGAGTCTGGTATAGTAGCACACGTAATAAACAGTGCTTTTTGAACGGTTTAATACAAAATTGCTAATTAATGTGTCCTCGGTGTTACTTTAAAGAATACATTAATTATCAATTGTTAAAAATGGGTTAGCCGATGTACGGCTGGCAAAAAAATACATTGTAACGGTTTTATCATGATATCTAATTTATTTACCAAGATTTTTGGTAGTCGCAATGACCGCACTATTAAAAACCTAAGAAAGACGGTCGCACTGATCAATGCACTTGAAACGCAATTAGAAGCGCTTTCTGATGACG
>NZ_JBEOOL010000135.1:0-432 GCF_040309225.1 Pseudoalteromonas sp. GW168-MNA-CIBAN-0100
TGCCACCCCAGCACACTATATTGCGCAAAAGCTTGATGCAAAGGGACCCTGTTATAGTATTTCTACAGCCTGTACATCAAGTGCAAAAGCATTACTAAGTGCCCGCGCACTGCTAAAAGCTGCTATGGCCGATGTTGTTATATGCGGTGGCGTTGACACCCTATGCCAACTTACTCTCAATGGTTTTGATTCGTTAGCGTCGTTAAGTAGCGGAGTTTGCCAGCCGTTTTCAAGTAGCCGAGACGGCATTAATATTGGTGAAGGCTCGGCATTATTTGTAATGAGTAAAGGCGTAAGCGCAATTACAGATAAAGCAATTGCACTGTACGGTGGCGGCGAAAGCTCTGATGCACATCATATTTCAGCGCCCGATCCCAATGGTATGGGCGCGCAATCTGCAATGCAAAAAGCACTAAAACAAGCGCAATTAGC
>NZ_JBEOOL010000136.1:0-431 GCF_040309225.1 Pseudoalteromonas sp. GW168-MNA-CIBAN-0100
CCCGAGCAACTGTTATCAACAGGATTTTCTTGTCGTAGCCAAGTTAAACGATATGAAAAATTTAAACCTAAACATCCAATTGAGTTACTTGCACACCTACTTAGCAATTAAACTTTATTAGGCTGATTAAAAAATGCGTAACTTTATAAATAAAATTACGCATTTTTACTTTTTACTTTTTAGCAAAACTATCTGCAATTGGCTTAGTAGTTATACCATGAATAAATACACTAAATAAAATAGTGGTCATAGCAATAGTTGCAATCTGATATTTATTTTCTATTTGAGTATCAATTACCATTAACGTAAATACTATCGATGCGAGTCCTCTTGGTCCAAACCAAGCAAAAGTAAATCGCTCTTTTATATTCAGTGCAGTAAATTGCAGTGACAACATAACCGGAATTATTCTGATCAAAGTTGCACTGAGT
>NZ_JBEOOL010000137.1:0-431 GCF_040309225.1 Pseudoalteromonas sp. GW168-MNA-CIBAN-0100
ATACCATCCTGCCGAGGATCACCGCTCAGCCATGATTAATGCAGCTGAAAGCTTGATCATAGGTGAATTATTCAATCAAAGATTAGATGAACTCAAACTAAGTTGTTCTGTGTCCTCACAAAATAGCGAAGAGCAAAAACAAAATGCCATGCTCAATAAACTCATTGAACACGACGTGGCACTCCCACATGCCAGTGAGCAAGAATGCGAGCATTACTATAGCCAAAATCTCAGTAAATTTACGTCATCACCGTTGATTGCTGCACGGCATATTTTGATTCCAGCAACGATTGAGGATGAAAGTGCGCGGGCCAAAGCGTTAGAAACCGCCGAATCAATTTTGCAAGCATTGCAAGATGGAGGATCGTTCAGTGAACTGGCGGCTCAATTTTCAAAGTGTGATTCAGCAAAAATAAACGGCGAGTTAGGTC
>NZ_JBEOOL010000138.1:0-430 GCF_040309225.1 Pseudoalteromonas sp. GW168-MNA-CIBAN-0100
GGTGTGGTGATCACCGATAAAAACTTTGTCATTGAATACGTAAACCCTAAAATGCTTGAAATGACCAGCTTTTCAGAGGAACATTTTAATCGAGCGCCTTTATTAAGCATTATTGCAAGCGAAATGGCTATATTAATTGATGATATAGATGTTGATTTACGCAGTCGTAATTGTTGGCGTGGCGACACCTTAATTGAAAGCAATAATAAAGCGCCTATTTGGGTTTCTTTAAGTATTTCACCTATTCGCGAAGATGACGGAACAATTACCAGTTACGTAGCCTCTGCGCAGGATATTTCGTTTGTTAAAGAAAGCCAGCGTAAAATGGAACAGCTTGCTTATTTTGATACTTTAACAGGACTTGCTAATCGAACATTTTTTAGAATGCAGCTGCGTAAATCGATGGCGCTCGCTGAACGCGGGCATTATG
>NZ_JBEOOL010000139.1:0-427 GCF_040309225.1 Pseudoalteromonas sp. GW168-MNA-CIBAN-0100
GTACAAAGCCCTGAAAAAAATGCCCTACTTTGTCGTAGTTATTGCGCTCACTGCCAAATAAATTATCGAATAGCGGTACTTCAGCATAGGTGTAATGGCCGCCTACCATCAACACAATACAATGCGCTAAAATAAACCAATATAAAATAGGGGTTAACTTAAATTGTTTATAGGTGCCAAGCATAATTACCACACCAATAATGGCTGGTAGCACTTCTAAAAACCAAGTAAATTGATCTTTTGGGTTTATACCCGACCAGATCAGCACGCTAAAAAATAATCCGAGCCATATATACTTTATTATCATTTTTACACTCAACTATAGCTTTCTTGAATTTTGGTATTATTTAAAGTTAACTTTAGCTGTTAAACGGTTAAATAAACGCGGAAAAAAGCGTTTAATGGTAGGAGCCCAACCACTTAAGCC